>JAGQOI010000016.1 GCA_020427625.1 Phycisphaerales bacterium
CGATCCGCGCTACGAGCCCGATTCCCTCTATCCGCCCTTCGATCCACCGCCCGGCGCCGTCGCCAAGAGCCCCAGCGCCCTCGTCGCCGAGCCCAATACCAGCGCCTTTCCCTGGCGGACGATCGTGCAGCTCCGGATCTCCAACGGCACCGACCGCTGGTCCTGCACCGGGGAGACCGTCGGCCCCTTCCAGATCCTCACGGCCGCGCACTGCCTGTACGGGCACCAGTGGCTCGTCGGCTATTCGGGCTGGGCGACGGAGGTGATCGCCTATCCCGGGCAAACCGACGTCCTGGCGCCCACGGGCGTGCCGGAGTTCCCTTACGGCGAGGCCCGGGGAATTCTCTTCCGGATCGACGCCCGCTGGCAGGTCGTGCCGAATCCCGGGAGTGATTGGGGCATGATCACCCTCGATCGGCGCGCCGGCGACCGGGTGGGCTGGATGGCGCGCTCGTCAACGGTGGGGTCGAGCATCCACTACGCGGGGTACCCGAAGGAGGGGCCTTACAGCTCCCTCAATCAGGTCATCCAACACGGGTACGACGCGGGCAACGTGACCTTGGCCCTGGCGGACACGACCTATTTCAGCGGGAACGTCTACGGCGGCATGAGCGGGGGACCCTCCTGGCGGGTCGCGGCGGGGCCTATCGACTTCCTCGTCGGCAACCACTCGGGCAAAGCCCTCGGCGTCGCGGCCGACTCCAAGCTCACGAACGCGAAACGTCAGGACTTGAACGACTGGATCGCCTCGGACACGACCTACATTCCACCGGTCGATCGCGCCGAGGTGTTCCCCGACGGTCCAATCAACGCGTACCCGAGCACGATCGTGCGCGGCCATGACCTCGACGTCGACGTGGCTCTCGTGAACATGGGCTACGTGCATTCGGGAGCGATCACGGTCCGCTTCTACCTGCGGGGCCAATTCCCACCGACGCCCGCGGGCACCTACTTGATCGGGACCCGAACCCTCGCGGGCCTTGGGCCGATGCAGCGGTATCAGTGGACCGAGAGCATGCCGATCTCGCCCACCCTTCCGAGCGGGCACTATGATTTCGGCTGGGAGATCGACGCGACGGCGTCGGAGTACGACACGACGAACAACGACGGCTGGCTCCTGGCGCGCACGATCTCGCTGGAGAGCTGCGTGGACGCCGATCAGGACGGCTACGGCACGATCAGCTCGAACACCTGCCCGATCCACTACCAGGTCGACTGCGACGACGCGAACCCCGCCGTCCACCCCGGCGCCCCGGAGATCCCAGGCAACGGGATCGACGACAACTGCAACGGCACCCAACAGTGCGGGGTGGTGCCCGCCATTCCGGGCGCCTCGGAGCTCGGACGAGCCATGGCCTTCGCGGCGCCGCTCCTGGTGTTGGTTCCCGGCGGAATGTTCATGCGCGGTCGAATGAGGCGCATGCGCTAGGCTTCGAACCAGCCCACCCGATTGAACGAAAGCCCGCCCTCTAGAGGACGGGCTTTCTTCTTTGAATAGATCGGTATTTGTCGCCCGTGTCCCTGGGCGAGATTGCCGAAAATCCATCTATTTCCGACCATGAGTCGGCGGTCGTTTCCAAAAACTCTAAAATCCACAAAAAGGTCATAGACCACGGGGGGATCGTCCTGCTACCCTTGTTTTAATTGGGGGGCGGCTTCCATGTCGCCGAAAATCTCGCTCTCGCCATCGGTTCCCGAACACCAACACGCACCCAAACCGGGCCCTCGAAGCGCCGTCCTCGGCGCCAAGGATGCCACGCGCCCGCCGTGCGACCCGTCGCCTAGGAGATTTGAGTCATGAGCCGGATCGTCCTCACCAAAGTCTACAACCGCACGGAATTCTACGGCTGCGTCCATCCGCTCGGCATCATGTACTTAGCTTCGTTCCTGCGGGACCGGCGTCCGGGCAAGGATGACCTCCGGCTCCACGACATGATCCTGGGCCGCGAGCCGGCCGAGGTCGCGATTCCGAAGATCCTGGACTTCGCGCCGGACATCGTGGGGCTGAGCTGCATGACCCATGAGGCGTCGGTGGCCCACGAGCTCGCCAAGCAGATCAAGGTGCGCGCGCCCTGCACGAAAGTGATCGTCGGTGGGCCCTACACCGGCGGCAATCCCGAGAAGATTCTCCAGAATCCCGCGATCGACTACGTCGTCGTGGGCGAAGGCGAGTGGACCTTCCTGGAGTTGGTCGAGGCGCTGGAGCGGGGCGAGACGAATCCGAGCATTCCCG
>JAGQOI010000017.1 GCA_020427625.1 Phycisphaerales bacterium
GAACATCGGCGGGCGGACGGTCACCCAGCTCACGAACGATCCCTCCCGCGACGTGATGCCGACGTTCAGTCCGGACAGCGAGCGGGTCGCCTTCGCCTCCGATCGGGGCGGCAACTTCGACATCTACATCATGTCCATCGACGGCGGGAAGGTCGTGCAGATCACGTCCGACGCCGGTCACGAGATGCATCCGTCCTGGTCCCCCGACGGCAACCTGCTCGCCTACTGCAAGCTCGGCGAGACGTCCGGCAAGTGGGAGATCTGGGTCGTCGACCTCCGCACCTACACGCGCCACTTCGTCGAGTGGGGCCTGTTCCCCCAGTGGTGTCCGGACATCACGGTGCCGAAGATCCTCATCCAGCGCGGGCAGCAGCGCGGGAAGCGGTACTACAGCGTCTGGACCGTCGACTTCATCAACGGCGAGGCGCTGCACCCGACGCAGATCGTGAGTTCCGATGCCGCGGCCGTGATGAATCCCGCCTGGGGTCCGGACGGCACGCGCATCGTCTTCACGACGGTGACGGAGACGGCCGACGACCCGGAGCAGGCCGACCTGTGGGTCGTGAACCTCGACGGGACGGGCCAGACGAACCTGACCAACGGGCTCTATGCGAACTTCGTCCCGACGTGGAGTCCGGACGGCACCATCTATTTCGTGTCCAACCGATCCGGCATCGACAACATCTGGGCCCTCCAGCCGGATCGGGCGCTGACGCTCACGCGTTCGGACCGTCCCGGCGTCGCCTCCGGGCCGGCCTCGACGACCACCGGCGTCGCGACCGCACCGACCGATTGACGGATTTCGGGACGCGGTCTTTATTGGCCCCGGCCCGATTGATCAGCCGATAACCACCGGCGACGAGGAGTCGCCAGCCCGGCGGGTGGAACCCGCTGCTCGGCAGGATGCCATGACAAGTGCACAGCCCATGCTCAGTCGCCTCCCCGAGGGGCGGACGCCGCTCGCGACCCGAATGGTCGCGGTCCTGTCGCGCGTGCTTCTCGCGGGAATCGCCTTCTTCATGCTCGTTTCGTGCGGGCGCCCGCTCGTGGCGCCCCGCGTGCTGGCGGCTCCCTACCGTCCGACCCAGGTCTGGGCGGTGGCGCCGTTCGCCAACGAGTCGGGCGTGTCCATCGCCGACGGACTGACGATCGCCGAGATGATGGCGTACGAGGCGCAGGAAGTGCGTGGCGTCGACGTCATCGCGGTGAACCGCGTGCTGTTCACGATGCGACAGCTCAACATGCCCGCCGTCGCGTCGCGGGCCGACGCCGAAGCGCTCATGAACGCCCTGCACGTGGACGCCCTGCTCGTGGGGACGTTCACGGCCTACGACCCCTACCCGCCGCTGACGCTCGGACTCGCGGTCCAGTTGTATCAGCGCCCGGACGGCCTCGACGGCTCCGGACTGGATCCCCGCACGCTCAGTCGCGAGCCCCGCGACGACGCGCAACCCGGCGCGTTCGCGCCGACGAACCCCGTCGCCCAGGCGGCGGCGCTCTTCGATGCGCGGAATCACGCGACGCTCGCGCGTCTCCAGAACTATGCCGCCGCGCGACATGTGCCCGAGAGCGCCTACGGCGCCCGCGAGTACGAAGTGAGCATGGAGCTGTTCACCCGATTCGCGGCCTACAGCCTGCTCGAATCGGTGCTCGCCGCCGAGCACCATCGAGTCGGACCGGCCGCCCCGACGACCGCGCCTCCGGCGTGACGGCACCTTCGGTGTGATCCGTCAGCCGCGAGGGCTGACCGAGGATCACGCCGATGACCCGTCCCGACCCGTCCCATCCGCATGCCGCATCGATGACGCCGCCCGGCGTGCGCCTGTGCCGCGCGGGCGAGACGTGGACGTTCCGCTGGACGTCGGGCGACGAGCGTCGTCTGCTCTCGATCGCGGCGGCGCTGGTCGCGGACCCGGACACGACCCTGGATCCCCTCGGCCTGGACGTTCTCGTCCAGGCGATCGCTCGTCGCGGATCGGCGTCCCGAGCCGGTCCGGTGCGCCCGGCGGTCTGACGCCGCCGCGTCCGGTCGACCTTCTTCTCTCTCTCACTCACTCACCCCTTCGCGAGTCCGTCCATGAGCGAGCACATTCACGTCGTCGAGATGTTCCTGTCCTATCTGCTCGACGAGCGACACTTCAGTCCCTACACCTCCCGCTGCTACGGCGTCGACCTGCGTCAGTACGTCGAGTTCATCGGCGGGCGGCTCGGCGTCACGCTCGATCACGAGCGCGAGCGGGCCGAGAGCGAGCGGCTCTGTCGTCCGAGCGGCGACGTCGTCGGCTCGGTCGGACCGGCGTCGATCACCGGCACGATGCTCGCGGCGGACGCCGACAGCATCCGCGCCTTCCTCGCCGATCTGTCCGAGCACCAGTACTCGCCCGCGACCATGGCGCGCAAGATCGCGACCCTGCGCTCGTTCTACCGCTGGCTCAACAAGAAGGGTCACATCGGCACGAACCCGATGACGCTCATCCGCACGCCGAAGCAGGCCAAGCGCCTGCCGAAGGCGATCGACGTCACGCAGGTCGAGCAACTGCTCTCCGCGCCGGACGACGCGACCCTGCTCGGCGCCCGCGATCGCGCGATCCTCGAGACGCTCTACTCGACGGGCATCCGCGTCTCCGAACTCGTGAACATCAACCGCGGCGACGTCGATCGCGCAGGACAGGCCCTCCGCATCCGCGGCAAGGGACGCAAGGAACGCATCGTCCCCCTCGGGTCGCACGCCATCGCCGCCCTCGATCGCTACATCGGCATGCTCGACACCGACCTCAACGCCCAGGGTCTCGCGGCCGATCCGGCCGACCCGCTGTTCATCAACAAGCACGGCGGCCGGTTGTCGACGCGATCGGTCCGGCGCAAGGTCGGCAAGTATCTCACGCAGGTCGGGCTCGATCCCGCGATCAGTCCGCACACGCTGCGCCACAGCTTCGCGACGCACCTGCTCGACAACGGCGCCGACCTCCGGTCGGTCCAGGAACTCCTCGGACACCAGTCGCTCTCGACGACGCAGGTCTACACGCACCTCACGACGCAGCGCATGCGCGACACCTACGACGACGCCCACCCGCGCGCCGAAGCGTCCTGACCGTCGATCGTCCGATGCGCATGACATTCCCGACGCGGGACGGTTCGACCGTCCCGCGTCGTTCGTTCACGGCGCGAGAGCGGCCGCGACGATCACCTGCATGCACGTGTCCAGCCCGCCTTCCAGCGTGCGCGGATTCACGCCCGTCGTCGTCGTCAACGCGATCGCCATCGACACGTTGAAGTCGGGATAGAACGTCACCTCGACCATCGATCCGGGAAGCCACCCGGGATGACCCCAGGCGACGCCGACGCGCCCGGAACGCCGATCGACGCCGAGCCCGTACGCCTCCCACAGCCCCCGCTGACCGACGGTGAAGCGGCGCATCTCCCGCAGCGACGTCGCGTCGATGAGACGCTCCGTCATGAGCGCCTGCATCCACGACGCGAGACCGCCCGTCGACACCGCCCAGCGGCCGCCGGGAAACGCCACCCGGGGCACGCAGGCGTACGCGCCGTTCGTTCCCACCCACTCCGGCATGCCGAAGATGTTGTGGGTGCCGACGCGTCCCTGCGCGAGCCCGTCGACGGCCGCGCCCGGAACGTCGACGACGGCATCGCCGAGACCGACGGGATCGAGGCACCGCGCGCGGAACGCCGCCTCGACCGTCGTGCCGGTGATGGCCTCCACGACGAGCGCCACGAGCACGTTGTTCACCTGGCTGTACACGCAGCGCTCGTCGACGGGCGCGACGGGTTCACGATCGAGCACGAGGCCGATGACCTCCTCCGCCGTCCACTGGTGCGTCGGCTCGTCGCGCACGCGATTCAGGAACGCGGGATCGAGCATCACGTCCGGCACGCCGGTCCGGTGTCCGAGGGCCGCGCGCAGGGTGAGGTCGGATGCGTTCGGAAGGCGGGCGAACCACTCGCGGTCGCCGAGCCAGCCGCGGAGGGGGAGGTCGAGCAGTTCGCGGGCGTCGTCCTCGTCGAGATCGAGCACGAGCGTCGCGAGGAACATCGTCTCGATCTCACCGGGGAAGAACGTCGCCTCCGGCGACAATGCCGGCGCCTCGGGGTCCGGACCGTCGAGGCCGACGGCGATCGACCGGGTGCGGCCGTCGGGCAGCACGAAGGACAGGGTCGCCGCCGGGAAGCGGTTGGTCTGCCGGTACGTCTCGAGTCGTTCGCGGAGCAGGGCGGCGACGGCGTCGAGGCGGGCCGCGGGATCGTCGGGCAGATCGGTCAGCACCGGCAGGGGCGCGGGCGTCGCGGCGGGATCCGACACGTGGGCCTGCGCCGAGGCGATCGCGGACGCCGCGGCCGCGCCGAGCGTCGCGAGCAGGTGGACGAGGCGTCGGGTCGGTCGGGCGCGCATGTCGGGCTCCTCGGATTCGCGGGGGGATGGACGTACTGTAGGGTCGAGGGTCGCGCTCGTCCTGCGCAACGACCAGGGAGACCGGAACGTTCCGGCCTCCCTGATCTTGGGGGATTGGCTCTGGATGGTCTGATCGCCCGCGGGCGGGGATCAGAGGGCCTTGTTCTGGAGCGTGCTCCAGGCGGCCTTGATGGCGGCGCCGGTCTTGCCGCCGCCCTTGGCATCGGTCGGAACGTATTCCCAGTGGATCTCGCCGTAGCGGAGGGCGACGTTCTCGGTGGGCGTCACGTCGCCGTTCTGACCGGAGGAGCCGGCCGGGCTGACGGCGCTGACGATGACTTCCTTCATGTGGTAGGACATGAACTTGGTCTTGTCGCCCATGGCGCGGCAGAGGTCGAACTTGACGTTCGGAATCGGCTTGGCGGTGCAGCAGTACTGGGCGAGCAGCGGGCTGGCGCTGTCGACGTACTTGGTGATCCCGAAGTCCGAATGGTCCGCCCGGCCGCCGGAATGCGTGCCCTGGGCGGAGCCCGCGCCGCCGCTCGGCTGCGTGATGGTGTGACCGAACGACAGGACCTCGATCCATTCCTTGTGCTTGTCGTCGGTGCTGTCGCCCTTGATGCCGTCGATCTGGATGAATGCGTCGAAACTCATGGCTCGTCTCCCGGCTCGTCGCCTGTTGACTGGTTGTGTTCGCTGCCGTGTTCAGGCGGCCGTTCGTCTCGCCGCCACCGCATGAAGACAGGCGCGGCCGGTCCATCCATGCGCGCCGAGCCTGACGAATTCTGACGCGGCCGTCGGACGCCGACGTCGGGACCGGGGCGCCGTCGCGGTAGGATGCGACCGAAGGAGCCGCACCATGACCCCGAACGAGACCGTCACGTACGAACTCAAGCCCGATCAACTGGCCTGGCTCGAGGCGATGGCGACCAAGCACGCGCTGCCCGACGTCTCCAAGGCGCTCCGCTGCGTGCTCAACCATGCGATGCAGGAGCCGGGCGCCGAGGCGGCCATCTTCGGATGCGTCCGGTGCAGTCACTGCTGAGCCACGCGATCACGGGGACGCGTCCGCGCAGGAATCGCTCAGGGGTGGGTGGTTTCGTCGACGACGAGCGGCGGCGCGGGGATGTCGAGGACCTCGTGCAGCCGGTAGAGATCTCGTCGCGCGGCACGTGATCGCTTGACGACCTTCGCGAAGTCGGGGCGCGCGCCGGTCCACGGCTCGGCCGGCGTCAGACGCAACCGGTCCAGGAACTCGTCGGCGATCGAGACGACCTCGGGCAACGCGTCGAAGACGAACACGTCGGACAGCCAGTCCGTCGGCGCGAGCCGCGGCGACTCGGCTCCCGGGCGCGGACGCAGCGCGGGTGACGGGTCCACCGCGACGAGGAGCAGCGTCAGGTCGTCGGCGTCCATGCCGTCGAGGCGGATGCGAATGCCGTCGACGGTCGACGC
>JAGQOI010000124.1 GCA_020427625.1 Phycisphaerales bacterium
GAGTACGGCCTCACCCTCCGCAAGCTCGACTGAGCCCCGGTCGACCGCGTGTCCTCGAATGATCCCGTCACGCCGCCCGTCCCCGCGACGGGCGGCGTTCATGTCGGGCACCACGAATTCCAAAGGTCGCACGGCGGTTCGACCGTTTCTAGAATGGAGCCGTTCGACGGTTCGACTCGGGTGGTGAATGGACGCTCCTCAACGCAGATCATCGCAGTCGCCCACGGATGATGTCGGTCCGCGCTCCGGACCGGCCGCGGTGTCGCGCCGGCACGTGATGCTGTCCGCCCTCGCCGTTGCCGGCGGCTTCGGCGCGCTGGCGAGCTGTCACCTGTCGGGGTTCGATCCGTTCGGCGCCGGCAGTCGCGGCGCGGCTCGTCCGGCGCCCGCCGGCGTGCGCCCGCCGCTCGAACCGACGGCGCCCCCGACGTTCCGCCCCATCCTCCCGCCGGTCGAACCGCGGGTGCGGGTGCGCATCGCCCGGATTCGTCCGTCGAACGGGCTGATGGCGCCGGTCCGACTGGCGTCGCCGTCGGCGTGGCTTCCGGTTTCGTCGATCGACGGCGATGGTGCCGCGCAGTCGCAATTCGTGTTGCGTTCACCGGCCGAGGTCCGTCTGACGGCGGCGGGGTGGGTGGTCGACGACGGGCTGGGTCCGCGTCGACCGGTCGAGGGGGTCGGGCTGGCCATCGCGCCGCTCGCCGACGAGAGCCGCGAGATCGTCATCGACGGGACGACCTATCCCGGCGCGGTGCGTCTCGTGGCGCGTCCGGATGAGGGCGGCTACGACATCGTCAACGACGTCCCGCTCGAATCGTACCTGCCCGGCGTGCTCGCCCGCGAGTTGTACCAGCACTGGCATCCGCAGACGTTCGCGGCACAGGCCATCGCGGCCCGCAGTTTCGCGTGCTCGGAACACCAGTACTTCCTGGGGCGACGACACTACGACCTCACCAACACGCAGTCGTCGCAGGCGTACATCGGCAAGGTGAACCTCGACCGCGCCATCGACGCCGCGTGGCGGACGCGCGGGTTGTGCCTGTCGTACCGGCGCGACCTGGTGCCGGGGTATTACTCGAGCAGTTGCGGCGGTCGCGCGGCATCGGCGCTCGACGCGATCGGCCCGAACCCGCTGAACGGCCTGCCGCCGCTGCGTGGCCAGCCTCGCGCGTGTCCGTGCGCAGGGCTGGGCATCGCGACATGGTCGACGGAGCGTGCCCTCGCGACATGGTCGCAGCGTCTGGCGCAGTACGGCATGCGGACGAACGATCGGTCGCTCGCGGCATTGCGGATGTTGCAGTCGATCGCGGTCGAGGACGCGAACGCGAACGGGCGTCCGACGCGGTACCGGCTCACGGACGAGGCCGGCGGGACGGCGTCGATCGGTGCCGCGCGTCTGGTGGTCGCGTCGAACGGCGAGGTGGACGGTCTCGAGTCGCCGTCGCACGCGCTTCGTTCGAGCGACATCGAGGCGACGACGTTCCGTCGCCCGACGGCGCGGGTGCGCGGCCGCGGCTTCGGTCACGGCGGCGGCCTGTGCCAGCACGGCGCCGAGTGTCTGGCCCGCGAGGGGTACGATCACCTGGCGATCGTCGAGTGGTACTACCCGGACGCCGAGATCCGTCGCGCGTACGGATGACGGCGGTCGATCCTGCCGCCGGCCCCGCGTGTCTTCGGACCTGCCATCCGACCCGGTCCCCACGATCCGAACCCCCACGCCATCCCTCCGTGCCCTCCGTCCCTCCGTGGTGACGGCTTCCGTTCGGTCCCGGAGCCGCGCCAAACCCCCCTAGAGTCATCCCTGGGGAAATCTCTCACATGGTCTTTCATTCTGAGAGCGGCTGGAGTAGACTTCGGGATCAACGCCTCATCGGTGAAGCCGCGTCGGGTCGGACCGTCGTGGCGCCGGGGGAGGCGCAGGAGTTCAACGAAGTCCGATGGCAGCACCGATCCCCGGCCCGCCCACGATCGAGACGAACGCGACGACGATTCCGGACTCCGCCTTCGCGCGGGACGTGGTCGCCGTCATGCGTCGCCTGCGGATGTCCCTCGCGGCCCTCATCGCGTCCGTCAACGGTGACGTGACCCAGCCGCAGGAGATGATGCGCCAGTTCGGACTCGACAAGAACCTCGCCTGGAAGCTTTCGCGCATCGTCCGCGAGACCGAGCCCGCGGCGGCTATGCCGCACATTCCCGGTCGGCCCGGCATCGGCATCGTCCTTCGTCGCTTCACCCAGGCGGGCGCGCCGGAAGCCGTCGTCACGGAGGCGCGTCGGGCGTTCAAGGCGTTCGACGAACTCGTCGAGACGCACAGCGGCGACCGCGAGACGCTCGAGATGATGCTCGGCCCGCTCGCCGCCGAACGAGCCGCGCAGCAGGCCGAGGCGCACCGCAAACTGTCCTACCGCGGCAACAGCGCGACGTGGGGCGTGCAGGCGCGGGTGCAGATCAGCGCGCACCTCGTGCAGCCGAACGCCGACGATCCCTCACGCCTGGATCTCGCGATCTGCAGCGGCCTCGTGGGCCTGCGTCGCCTCCGCGAGGACGTGCCGTGGGCGATCGCGACCGTGCGACGGTTCTCGGACGACGGGTCCGTCGGTGAGGGCGCCGACGCCGAAGCGGTCGATCCGCGCTTTGCCGGCGTCGACGTGCCGCCGCTGCTCGGCGACTTCTGCTCCGATCCGCTGCCGGAACTCCGCGTCGTGCCGAGCCAGCCGGGGACCACCCAGTTCGAACTCGTCGAGGGTCCGGTCGGCAAGACCGCGGCGGCGACCTGCGTCACCGGCTGGTTCTGCCGCTCATGCGAGAATCGGTATCGCGATCCGTCGAACCAGTACGGCGAACATCTCGTCAACCTGCACACGCCGGTCGAGACGCTCGTGCACGACCTGTACGTCCACCACGACATCGCCGTGCAGATCCGTCCGTACATCGCGATGTACAGCCAGATCCCGAGCGGGCCGATCTACCCCAACGGCGGGCGCGACCGCGGCCGCCTGCCGCTCTATGAATCGCTGCGCCTGCTCGGTCACCCGCCCGACACGATCATGCCGGAAGTGCCGGCCTACGGTGAGATCATCGAGACGATGATGCATCGGCTCGGCGGCGACGCCTCGATGTATCACGGCTTCCGGCTCTCGTTCCGGCATCCGCCGATTCCCGCGATCGCGCTCATCGGCTACCGACTTCCGGATCCGCCGGCCTGATGATCACCATCCGCGACGAGCGCCCGGACGACGCCGACGCGATCCGCCGCGTGATCCTCGATGCCTTTCCGACCGCGGACGAAGCCGATCTCGTCGACGCGCTGCGGGCCGACGGCCAACTCGTGTCGTCGCTCGTCGCCGTCCTCGACGGTGCGATCGTCGGACACGCGGCCCTGAGTCCCGTCACCGTCACCGGCGCCGAGCGCGGCGTCGGTCTCGCGCCCGTCGCCGTCGCGACCGCCTGCCAGGGCCGAGGCGTCGGCGCGGCGCTCGTGAGCGGCGCCCTTGATGCCGCGAGGACCCGCGGCGCGGCGTTCGTCGTCGTGCTCGGCGCGCCGGCGTACTACGACCGCTTCGGCTTCGGGCCCGCGTCGACATGGGATCTGCACGACGAGTTCGGCGGCGGCGACGCGTTCCAGGTGTGCGCGTTCGAGCCGGACGTGCTGCGGCGCGGGAGCGGCGCGGTGCGCTACGCGCCGGCGTTCGATCGGTTCACGACCGGCTGAGCGCCGCTGCCGCGCGGATCGATCGCCGCCGGTTCGGCCGATTGCATCTCGCGGCGCACGTTGTCGATGGTCTCCAGGATGCGGGCGCGGACGGCGTCGCTGCCGGGCGCGTCGATGGTCTCGGCGGTCGCCGCGGCCTGTTCGAGCACCTCGACGAGGCGGACCTGGTTGCGCATCATGGCCTGCGGATCGGCTTCGCTGAGCATCGTTTCGAGGAAGGCAGTGAGGGCCGCGGAGCGCCGGCGCTCCTCGTCGAGCTCGGTGCGGAGGTGCGCCGTCGCGGCGAGGTCCGGTGCGCGGCCGAGCGTCTCCAGGCGCGACGCGATGGCGTCGAGCGCCTGGCGCTGGGCGCGCTGGTTCGAGGCGACGTGCAGGAAGAGGGCGCTGATCGCGACGAGCACGACGATCATGAGCGCGAGGTTGACGCGTTGCAGCATGATGCGATCCTCCAGTTGGATTCGGGCGCAGCGACGCCGGTACGTCTCGACGTCGCCGAAGCGGGCCGCGGCGGCGCGGCGGGCGTCGTCGGCGGATCGCCCGTCGCGTTCGTACTCTGCCGCGAGTTGATCGAGATGGAACGCGAACTCGTCGCGGAGGTCGTCGTCGACGCGTTCGATCGTCCGTCGGTCGAGCGGGCGCAGGAGCCATCGCCAGTCCGTGAGCCGGCCCATGGTTCAGGCGATCTCCGGCCGGTGGATGCGTGCGGAGCCCATGACCTTGCCGATCGCGCGGGACACCGACCGCCAGGCCTCGGTGTCGGAGGCGAGGCGTCGCCGCCCGGCGGCGGTGAGCCGGTAGTACTTCGCCTGCCGGTTGGTCTCGCTCCGCCGGCGTTCGGACTCGACGTAGCCTCGCTTCTCCAGGCGATGGAGCGCGGGGTAGAGCGATCCCTCCTCGACGGCGAGGACGTCGTCGGAGATCTGCTTGATCCGCCGCGCGATGCCGTACCCGTGGTTCGCGTCGGTCGCGAGCGTCTTGAGGATCATCATGTCGAGCGTGCCCTGCAGCAGCGGCTGCGTGCCGGGTGTCGTCGTCGGTCGGGCCATGCGTCGTCCCCTTGTGGTTCTAGGGAACTATCGCCCGAGACCCCTTGGATGTCAAGGGGAAAGTGGGGGATCGGCGGGCGCCGTCAGCCGCGGGCGGGCGGCGGGCGGACGTTCCGGCTTTCGCGGTGACGTCGACGACCCCGGAGCCGGTCTCGGCGTCCCGATGGGGCGAGGACGCCGAGACCGGCCCGGGCCCGTTGGGGGTTTCCGATGGGGGGTCGCCTCGTCGCCGGACGATCTTCCGACGCTCCCACGCGCACCGAGCGCTCCGGCCCGTCAACGCTGCGATCGCGCGGCCACGTCGTCCTGATGCGATGGAAATGACATCCGCTTCTGAGCACCGCTGGTTCCGGCGGGAGGCTCGCAGGTGATCAGCAGCGTCGCGGTATGGTGCGGTAGACTCGGACCTGACATCGGCGAGGACTCGCCACGTTCTCTCCTCGATCATGCTGTCGTGAAGGCGACGATGCACCACGTCAATCGGTTGCGATTGGGCTGCCGCCCGACATGCACGCAGGAATGACCCATCGTCGATTTCCAGTTGCGATGAGGCGCGCGAATGCTCGGTACCCTGAGGCGACGTATCGCCAGGCTCGCCTTTGCAGTTGGTGCGGGTGCGATGATGTCGTGTCTGGTGGCTGTCCTGGCGGCGATGTGCTGGGTACCAACGGCCGCGACGGGGTCGCGCGGATCTGGTCGTGTGCACCGGAGCGGCGACGTTGAAGTCATCAGCCTCTCGACGGAGCGGACGCTATGGGTGCGATACGATACGTATCTCGTTTTCTGTGCCAGGTTCGATGACCCGGCGGCGATAGACCGCGGCTTGGACGCGGCGGCCCAGTGGCTTGATGTCTCGGAAGTCGACTGCACCGAGGAGGTCGCGGTCATTCAGTGCGGCTGGCCGCTGCCCGCATTTCGAGGGGTCGCACTCCCTTCTCGGATGCTCGGGACCGAGTACGAGCACGCGGTTCGGTTGCGTCCGGCACCCGCCAGCGGGCGTCACACCCAGTTCCGGATGATTCCGCTGCAGCCGCTCTGGCTGGGGCTCCTCGTGGACAGTTCGTTCTTCGCTGCGTTGGCGGTCGGAATCTCGGCCATTCCGTGGTGCCGTCGGCGGGCAAGGATCCGGCGGGGTCTGTGTCCGTCGTGCGCGTATCCCGTCGGCGACTCTTCGCCGTGCACGGAGTGCGGCTGGACGATGGCGACCGCACCACAACGACCGACCTCGACCGCAATCACACCGCAGAATCCACACCGCCGAACCGCGAATGAATGAGGTCTGAAAGAATCGCTTGGCGGCCTGCGAGGGGGGTGCCGTATCCATGTCGCCCGGCCGATCCCACCGAGCTCGAATCCCCCCGCGCATCGGAGACGTCCGCCCCGCCCGGCTACGATGCGTCCATGGCCGTCTCACTCCCCATCCTCACGTTGCCGCTCGGGGGTCAGTCGTACAGTTGTCACGGGTGCGGCGGGTGTTGCCGCGAGTTCACCGTGCAGCTCGACGACGCCGACCTTCGCCGCCTGACCGAGCAGCGGTGGACGGAGCGCCTCGGGGAGCCGGTGACGGTCGAGTTCCGCGGGCGGACCTTCCTCCGCCAGCGCGAATCGGACGGCGGGTGCATCTTCCTGCTCGACGACGGTCGTTGCCGCGTGCACGCCGAGTTCGGCTTCACCGAGAAGCCGGTCGCGTGCCAGTTGTTCCCGTTCTCGCTCGTGCCCGCCGAGGGCGAGATCCGGATGGGCCTGAACTTCGGGTGTCCGTCGGTCGTGGACTCCAAGGGTGCCGCGCTGTCGTCCCACCTCGGCGAACTCCGCCGGATGGGTCGCGTGATGGGTCTGGAGCCCGCGTCGGTGTCGGCGCGTCTCACGCGGAGTCTGCGCGCGCAGAAGCACGAGGTCGACCTCGTCGCCGACGCCGTCGACGGGTGGCTCGCGACGCCCGACGTCTCCTTCGACCTGCGCCTGGAGGGTCTCGCCTGGCTGGCGACGAGTCTCGCCCGCGCGACGCTCGATCGCGTCCGGGGGAGTCGGCTCCGCGAACTCATGGACCTGCTCACGTCGGCGCTGCCGGAGGAACTGCATCTCCTGCCGGATGTGCCGGCGACGGCGCGCCAGTGCCGCGTGCTGCGCCAGTCGGTCTTCGCCCGCGTCGAGCATCCGACGATCAACGCGATGCGCCGGACCGGTCGCCTGCGGACGTCGCTCGCGCAGCTCGGGCGGCAGCGGGCGTTCGCGCGGGGTCGCGGCGCGGCACCGTTCACCGAGCCCGGCTGGCCGGACGGCATCGACATGAGCGCCGTCGACGCCGTCGCGCCGGCCTCGGATCGGGCGACGGTCGCGGCCGTCGACGACGTCATGACGCGATACATGCGGGCGACGATTCGCGGGGGTCGGGCCTGGGGCGCCGGGTACTACGGCTGGCCGATCGTCGACGGGCTCGAGGCGATGGTGCTCACCGTCGGGTGTCTCGGCTGGCTGGCGCGGCTGCACGCATGCGGGTCGGATCGACGGGAACTGGCGCTCGACGACGTCCGGGCGGCGCTGATCTGCATCGACCGGCACGTCGGACGCGCGCCCTGGCTCGGATCGCGGATCGAGCGCATGCGACTGTCGTACCTGCGCTCGAATGACGGACTGCGCCGCCTGGCGCGGCGCTACACGGTGATCATACGCGGAGCGGAATGACGACATGGACTGGACGATCTGGGCGATCTTCATCGCGGCGGTCCTGACGGCGCTGTGCGTCTCCGCCCTCTGTTCCCTTCTCGAAGCGACGCTGCTCAGCCTCACGCCGGCGCAGATCGCGACCATCGGTGCGAAACGACCGGCCGTCGCGTCGATCTGGCAGGGCTTCAAGGCCAACATCGAGCGACCGATCGCGGTGATCCTCATCCTCAACACCGCGGCTCACACGATCGGCGCCACCATCGCCGGCGCCGAAGCCGAGCGACTCTTCGGCGAACGCTGGGTCTTCGTGTTCTCGATCGGACTCACCTACGTGATGCTCCAGTTCACCGAGATCCTGCCGAAGACCCTCGGCGTGACCTACAACCGGTCGCTCGCGATCATCATCGCGCGCCCCCTCGCGATGGTCGTGCGCGTCCTCACGCCGGTCCTCAGGTTCGTGCACTTCGTGAACCGGCCGTTCGAAGGCCGGACCGCGCCCGGGGGCGTGCGGGCGATGGAGGAGATCGCGAGTCTCGCCAGCGCCGCGCGCGTCGGCGGCCGCATTCGCGCCGATCAGGCCCGTCTCGTGAAGGCAGCGTCACGACTGCCGGACCTGCGGGTGCGCCAGATCATGACGCCGCGCTCGGACGTCGCGTACCTGCGCGTCGACGATCCGTTGCCGGAGGTGCTTCGCCGGGTGCAGTCGACGCCGTACACGCGTCTGCCGCTCGTGGAGGGCGACCTCGACCGGGTGATCGGAACGATCCACGTGCGGGATCTCTTCAACCGCCTGGAGGTCGGCCCGTCGGAAGCGGGGGCGGCGACGATGACCATGACGCTGCCGGCGGACCTGGATCTGCGGACGCTCATGCGCCGCGCGCTGGTGGTGCCGGAGTCCGCGCCCGTGCCGCACCTGCTCGCGCAGTTCAGGGCGTCGCGCATCCACATGGCGGTGGTCGTCGACGAGTACGGCGTGACGATGGGCGTCGCGTCGCTCGAGAACGTCATCGAGGAGATGGTCGGCGAGATCGAGGACGAGTTCGATCACGCGGCACCGGAGATCGTCCGAGACGGCGACCACTACCGAGTCGACGGCACGACGCCGCTGCACACGCTCCGCGACCGGTTCGGACCGACGTTCACCGACGCGGACGTCGACACGATCGGCGGGCTGCTCACGAAGCGTCTCGGTCGCCTGCCCGGCGTCGGCGACACCGTGCGGCTGGGCGACTTCGACGCGACCGTGCTCACCGTCGAGCGCCGCCGCGTCGGTGCGATCGCGCTCACGACCCCCGGACCGGAGACCACGACCCCCGCGACCTGACCCCCGCACGTTCTCCCCGACATCAGCGTCGGGACCGCGCGCGAACGACCGCCAGCGTCGCGATCGCGGCCGTTTCGATCCGGAGAATGCCGTCGCCCAGCGCCACGCGGACCGCGCCGGCCGCGTCCGCCGCATCGACTTCGCCGGGCTCGAACCCACCCTCCGGCCCGATCAGCACGAGGAGTCCGTCGCCGGCGATCGGCACGTCGGCGGCCGCGGTTCCCTCGGGATCGGCGATCCAGATCGTCGCGCCGGCGGGATCCGGATGCGCGAGGACGTGGTCGAGGGTCCGCGGCGAACGAAGGTCGGGCAGCCAGGCGCGGCGGGACTGCTTGCAGGCCTCGATGCAGATCCGGCGGCCTCGCTCGTGGAAGTTGCGTCCCGCATCGACGACCGCGCGACCGGTCTTCAGCGGCGTGAACGCGTTCATGCCGAGTTGGGTCGCCATGCCGAGCAGCGTCGATTGCCGGTCGCTCTTGGGCAGTGCGCAGGCGAGGTGAATGAACGGCGCCGGCGCCGGGAGGGCGGCGACGGAGGTGATCGTCACCTCGACGGCGCGGCCGGCGCGGGGCGTGCCGGCGCTCCTGACGGTCTCGATGGTCGCGGCGGCGATGCGTCCGCGTCCATCGAAGAGCGTCATCGCCGCGCCGTCGCCGAGTCGGCGCACCCGCACGGCGTGCGTCGCCTCGCGATCGTCGAGGACGGTCGTCGCGCCGACGGCCGGCAGGGGATCGACGTGGAACCAGGCGGTCGGGACGGACATGAGTTCACCGGTGGACATCGTACCGCACCGTCTTCCCGCGGTGCGCCGCGACGACGCCGTCGCCGAGGGCCGGCGCCTCGTCCGCCCGCTTCACGACCACCCGCGCGCCCGCGGCGCGGGCGCACGCCAGCAGTGCCGCGGCATCGGGATCGTCGCCGACGAGTCGACGCAGCATGACGATCTCCTTGCGAGGGAGGGCCGATGTCTTGCGTTTCGGCGGGAACATCGGATCGATGTACACGACGTCGAACGTCTCGATCGCGAGCACCGCGCGGGCGTCGGCGTGGCGGACCTCGAGGCGTCCGCC
>JAGQOI010000125.1 GCA_020427625.1 Phycisphaerales bacterium
AGTTCTACCCGCCCGAGGGCGTCGGTCTGGCGCAGGACGACCTGCTGCTGCGCCGACTGGAGTACATCGATCGCCTCGGCGCGCTGTTCACCCTCAGACTCGACCTCTACAGCCGCCGCGACCTCGCGAAGGACGGGCGGACGACGCTCGACGATCTCATCGGCGCGGCCGCCCGCGTGCGCGTGAACCTGGAGGACGCCGCCGGCGGCGAGGACGGCATCCGCTGGTTCCACGGCATCATCGCGGAGTTCGCCCGGGTGCGGTCCGACACCTCGAACCTCTTCCAGTACGAGGCGATCGTCGTGCCCGCCGCGTGGCTGCTCACGCAGAACCGCGACTGCCGCATCTTCCAGGACCCGCCGAACTCCGTGCTCGACATCGTGACGTCGATTCTCGACGAGCACGGGATCACGGTCATCAACTCGGTCGATGCCGCGCAGCATCGCGGACGGACGTACTGCGTGCAGTATCGGGAATCCGACTTCGACTTCATCTCCCGGCTGATGGAGGACGAGGGTCTGTACTACCATTTCGAGCATCAGGCCTCCGGCTGCTCGATGGTCCTGTGCGACGGCGCCGAGGACCACGACGCGTTCCCGGGGTATGCCGTCGTGCTCGACGGCGGGCGCCCGACGGACGACATCCCGAACAAGTCCGTGTCCGCGCTCTCGATCCGCCATCGCTTTCACGCGTCGCGCTCGATCGTGACGGACTACGACCATCTCGCGCAATCGAACCGGAATCCGTCGGCGATCTCGGCGAGCGCGACACCGACGTACGACGTCGTCGAGTATCCCGGCGCCTTCCATCGTCCGGTCGGACAGACCGCGCAGGTGACGGCCTACGCCGACCTTCGCCGCAAATCGGCCGAGACGAGAACGAGGATCGTCGCCGGTGAGTCGCCGTCGACGGGCCTCGTCACGGGCTGT
This sequence comes from Phycisphaerales bacterium, assembly GCA_020427625.1. Classification (GTDB taxonomy): domain Bacteria; phylum Planctomycetota; class Phycisphaerae; order Phycisphaerales; family SM1A02; genus JAGQOI01. The sequence goes on from JAGQOI010000125.1 coordinate 930, forward strand.
CTCGTCTCGTTCGACGCCGGGCACGCGGCCACCGACTACCTCATCACCGACACGCGCCTGGTGATCCGGTCGAACGACTTCGAATCAAGCGATCCGGGCCCGGGCGGCGACTACGGCACCGTCGCGGAGACGCAGTTCGAGGCGATCGATGCGAGCGTGCGCTTCGTGCCCGAGCGCACGACGCCGCGCCCGATCGTGCATGGCGTGCAGACCGCCATCGTGGTCGGCGATCCGGGCGAGCACGGCGATCCGCCGGAGACCGACGAGTTCGGCCGGGTGCGCGTGCGGTTTCACTGGGACGGCTACGGGCGCGAGGCCGCGGGCGCGGCCTACCGGTCGTGCTGGGTCCGGGTCTCGCAACTCTGGGCGGGCAAGACCTGGGGCGCCATGACCCTTCCGCACAAGGGTCAGGAGGTGATCGTCGACTTCGAGGAGGGCGATCCCGACCGGCCGATCATCACCGGCCGCGTGTACAACCGGGCGACCATGCCGTACCTCGATCCGCAGGAGAACGTGAACCGCTTCGTCCTGCGGGATCTCGGCGAGAACCGGATGACGATGGACAGCACCGACGGGCGCCAGTCGATCGAGTTCTTCTCCCCCGCGGCGTCGTCGGCGCTCACGATCGGACACAAGGACGTGAGCAGCGACGGGCACCCCGACGGCGTCGACATCGACCCGTCGCGTCCGGACGGCACGATCGACGAGGAGATCCGGGGCGTCAAGATCAGGACGGACGAGCACTTCGCCTGCGTGACGAACAAGGACGTCATCTTCGACGTCCGCGAGGCCTGGAACCAGCGCATTCACGGCGCGCACCACGACCCGACCGGCGACGGCGACGGCGTCAATGCGTGGAACACCGTGATCGACAACGGCGACGCGAAGATCGTCGTCGAGCACGGCAGCCTGAACATCGACGTGCGCGGCAGCGCCGACACGTACGAACACATCGACCTCCTCGGCGGCGGCACGGGCAACCTCAACCTGCACGTGAAGAACGACTACACCGAGGTCGTCGACGGCGATCTGAGCAGTTCGGTCGGCGGACACGAGGATCGCCTGAACATGGGCGCCGACGCCAAGGCGACGCTCGGCGCGACGAACGAACTCTACGTCGGCGAGAAGGGAGAACTGCACATCGGACTGAAGTTCGAGGCGTTCATCGGCGGCCAGATCGAACTCAACCTCGCCCTCCAGGGTGAGGTGACCGTCGCCGGCAAGTTGGAGGTGAACGCCGGCGGCGTGTATACGTGGGAGTTCGGCCCGCACCTCGACAACAACCCGACGGTGGACATGAAGAAGGTCTCCGCGCTCATCAACGATGCCGCCGTCGCCCTGGACAACTGCAAGAGCGCCCACATCAAGAAGGCCGCGATGGCGCTGACCCAGGCGTCGATCCACATGTACGTCTGACGGGACGACCGTCGCGGGTGGTTCATCCACTCCAACGACACCTCGGCGACGCTCGGCTCGACGAACGAGCGGTTCATCGGGCAGAACGGCGAATGGAGCATCGGGCTCGACTTCTCGGCGTCGAGAAGGCCGGACTCCTCGTGATGGAGTCCGCCTGCCACATGTTCGTCTGAGCGATCCTCCGCGTTGGCGACCCGCCATGGACTCGGTACCATGACCCGCGGCCTCAGGTGACGAGGGAAGAAGGCCGGATGGGATGGTGCGGGCGGCGACGTCGCTCGCAGTCCGCCACGACGGTGTCCGCCGCACGACGGTCTCTCCGACCTCTCCCCGACCCGTCGACGGAGTCGAGACGCGATCCATGCCGGTCTTCAGCGAACCCAACCTCCTGCCCGGATGGCGCGTCTTCAAACTCGACCCGCCGCGTCTGTCCCTCGTCTGCTTCGTGAAGTCCGTCCACAAGCTCGCGCCCGACCTCCTCGCCGACTGGGACGGCGATCCCGCGACCCTGCTCGGCGACATGCGCCACGACGACGAACCCACCCGGTCGCTCGCCTACGCATCCGACTTCGTGCTGTCCAAGCCCCGCGCCGACGTCACGCTCGTCGGCAAGGCGTACAGTCCCGGCGAACGACCCACCCTCACCCTGCCCGTCCGACTCCAGGTCGGATCCGTCGTCGACAAGATCCTCGGCATCTTCGGCCCCCGCGTCTGGAAGGGCGGCCTGCTGCGGACGACGATCACCGAGCCCGAACCGTTCACGACCATGCCGCTCGTCTACGAACTCGCCCTCGGCGGCGTCGCCGACAAGCGCAACCCGGTCGGACGCGGTCGCGACTCGGACGAACTCCCGAACATCGAGTGGCCGCGCCGGCTCATCACGGGGCGCAACGACAAGATCCCGCCCGCCGGCTTCGGACCGGTCGCGCCGGACTGGGTTCCCCGGACCGGACGTCTGGGCACCTACGACAAGACCTACAAGAAGACGCGCTGGCCGTGGCTGCCGGCGGACTTCGACTTCGCGCACTTCAATGCCGCGCCGGAAGACCAGCAGGTCGACGGCTTCCTGCGCGGCGACGAGACGATCCTCCTCGAGAACCTGCATCCGACGATCCCCGTCCTCCGCACGCGTCTGCCCGGTCAGCGGGTGCGGCTGTTCCTCGACGTGCTTCCGCCCGGCGGCGAGAAGCCGGTCATGCGCGAGGTCGGCCTGCGTCTCGACACGCTGCACATCGACACCGACAAGGAGCAGGTCGTCCTCGTCTGGCGCGGGCACACCGACGCACCGTCCTTCAAGCTCAAGGAACTGAAGGACGTGCTCGCCGTGCGCGAGCCGCTGAGTGCCGCGCCGCGGCCGCTCGAGCACTATCGCGCGATCCTCGCCCATCGCGTCGAGAATCCGCTGGAGGAGCACATTCCGCCGGCGGTGAAGGTGCAGATCGCCGAGGCGGAGAAGGCCCTGGCCGACGCCGAGGTCCAGATGGAGACCGCCCGCGCCGACGCCGAAGCGAAGGTGGAGGAGCAGAAGAAGCTCGCCCTCGAACGCGGCGTCTCGCCGGAGCAGCTCGAACCGAAGCCGCTGTCGAAGTACGAGATGGCCGAGGCGGCCGCGGCGCAGTTCGTCGCGGCGAAGGCGCAGATGAAGAAGATGGGCATCGCGGACGACGATCCGCGGATGGTCGAGGTCGACGAGGGCGCGAAGAAGTTCCAGGAGGCCCGCGTGCAGATGGGCGCGGATCGCCCGCCGCCGACGCGGGAGGAACTCGAAGCCGCGGCTCGCGACGGGCGACCGATGCCGAAGTCGGATCTCACGAAGATGAACCTCGCCGGCGCGAAGCTCGCGGGGCTCGATCTCACCGAGTCGGACCTGAGCGAATCGAACCTGTCGGGCGCCGACCTTCAGGGCGCCACGCTCGCCGGCGCGACGATGCTCGAGACCGATCTCACGCGGGCGGACTGCACGGGCGCGAACCTCGACGGCGTGAACCTCATGACCTGCACGGTCGAGGGCATCCGTCTTCGGGGCGCGAGTCTGGTCGAGGCGGTGCTCATGCAGCTCGCGCTGCCGGGCATCGACTGCACGGGCGTGAAGGCGTCGAAGTCGAACTGGCTCGAATGCGATCTGACGGGCGCGCGGTTCGTCGAGGCGGACGTGACGGAAGCGATCATGCTGAGCGTCAGGGTCGAGGGCGCCGACTTCAGCCGCGCGAACATGACGAAGACCTTGTTCGAGGACGTGAAGGCGAAGGGGATCCGGATGATCGGAACGACGATCACCGAGCTCAAGGCGAGCCGCAACTCGGACTTCCGCGACGCCGACTTCCGCACCGCGACGGGCGACGGCGCGATGTTCCGCGACGTCATCCTCGACGGCGCGCGCTTCGCCGGCGGGTCGATCCGCAAGGGCATCTTCGCCGACTCCTCGCTGGTCCGGACGAAGCTGTTCCGCATGGATCTCGCCGAGTGCGACTTCTCCGACGCCGTCCTCGAGGACACGCTCCTCGCCGAGTCGAACCTGCTCTACTGCCTGTTCGACCGCGCGACGCTGCGGCGGACGCGGTTCGACGGCGCGAACATGTACCAGTCGAGCTTCATGGAGACGATCTTCGAGGATCCGGTGTTCCGGGACGCGAACCTCAAGCGCACGGGGATCGAGTCATGACCGAGCCGAGCCCGCTCTGGCCGCCCCCCTCCGGCGACGGCATCCGCAAGGACAACACGATCCTCCGCGCCATGCTCGCCGAGCGCGACCTCCGCACCCAGGCGCTCGCGGGCACCGTGATCTCCCAGTGCGATCTGCGCGGCGCCAAACTCGCGGGCATGGACCTCACCGGCACGGTGTTCCACCGCTGCATCCTCCGCACCGCCGATTTCCGCGGCGCGACGCTCGGCGGCGTGACGTTCGCCGAATCGTTCGCCGAAGGCGCCCGCTTCGACGGCGCCGACCTGACGAAGGCGAGCTTCGCGGGCGTGTCGCTCGTCAGCGCGTCGTTCACGGACGCGACGTTCTCGACGACGAGCTTCGCGAAGTGCGCGCTGCGCGACGCGACGCTCGCCACGCGGACGTACGAGACCGTCTTCATGATGCAGTGCGACCTCGTCGGCATCCGCGACCTGCCGCGCACCTGCAAGGCGTGCGGCTTCATCGCCAGCGATCTCGGCGGCGTCGACCTCTCGCAGCGCGAATACACCAACGTCATCTTCGCGAAGTCGACGCTCCGCGACGTCACCCTCGCCGGCTCGACGATGATCGACTGCGGCCTGATCGAGGCCGACCTCACCGGCGTCCGCTTCGACGGGGCCTCGCTGGAGCAGTCCTCGCTCTTCGACGCGACGTTCAGCCCGACGGACGTGCTGCGCGCGTCCGATCTCCGCGGCGTCACCTTCGCGCACGCGAACTTCGACGACTGCGCCTTCGGCACGCACGACCTCTCCAACTGCACGTTCCTCGAGTGCACGCTGAACCGCGCCCGCTTCACCGGCGGCAAGGCGACGGACGCCAAGTTCATCACCTGCCGCCTCGGCGACGCCGACTTCTCGAAGGTCGAGCACGAGGGCGTCGTGTTCCAGGGATCGACGCTCGACGGCGCGTCGTTCCGCGACTCGAAGCTCAAGAACGCGATGTTCCTCGAAACCGGACTCGATCGCACCGACTTCACCCGGATGAAGGCGGACGTCTTCATCCTCATGGACGCGACCATCGACACCGCGATCATCAAGGAGAGCGCCTTCGTCCGGGGATACCTGCCGGAGGCGAGGCTCGCCGGACGCGACCTGCGCGGCTGCGACTTCACGTTCGCAACCCTCAAGAAGGCCGACCTGACCGGCGCGAACCTGAGCGGCGTCATGGCCAAGGCCTGCAACTTCGCCGAGGCGAAGATGAGCCGCGCCGACCTGAGCCGCATCCGGGCCGAGTTCGCCAATTTCACGGGGGCGCAGCTCCAGGAGGTCATCGCGACCGACGCCTTCCTGCATGCCGCGAACTTCGAGAAGGCCGATCTGACCCGGGCCGAGTTTCCCGGCGCGAACGTCTCCGAGGCCCGTCTGCTGCGGGTCGTGGCGCCGGCCGCGAAATTTCTGCGCGCCGATCTGACGAGTTCGGATCTTTCTTACGCGGACCTGCGGTACGCCGACCTGGAGCGGGCGACCCTGGTGCGGGCCAACGTGCACGCCGTGGGCGACGAGGGCGCGAACTGGGAGCGGTCGGACCGGAAGAAGACCCTGGGCACCGACCTCGACCGGTACGAAGCCGAGCGCTGGCGCCCGCCGCCGTTCACCCTGGAGAATGACCCATCATGACCGAACTCCGCGAACTGATGACGATGGTCCGACCCGGTCGCGTCGAACGCGTCGAGGACGACCGCGTCCTCCTCGATCTCGGCGACACCCGCGTCTGGGCCGTGCCCGCCATGGCCGTCGGATACGACGCCGTCGTCGGGGACGACCTCCTCGCCATCGGCGGCGGCGACGACTGGTACGTCATCGGCGTCGTGAACGGGCGCGGCACCGTGCGCGTCGAGGCGGTCGGCGACGTCTCCATCCGCTCCCGGACCGGTTCGGTCGAGATCGGCGCCCCGCGCGACGTCCGCCTCCAGGGCGGCTCGCTGTCGTTCGTCGGGGGATCGCTCGCCGTCGTCGCCGGCGCCGTGCGCGAGACGTTCCGCAGCGTCGCACGGATCGTGAGCGGCGGCCAGGACGTCCGCCTCGGCCGGTCCTCGCTCAAGGTCGACGAATCCCACACCGTCCAGGCCGAACGCATCGTGACCGTCGCCTCCCGCGAACACCGCATCGACGGTGAGACCATCCACCTCGGCTGATCGCCGCGAAAGGAGCGACGCATGTTTCCGGCAGTCACCATGATGGGCGGCATGTCAACGGCGTTCCCCGACGTGTGCCTCACGCCGGCGCCGCCCTCGCCGTCGCCCGTCCCGATCCCCTATCCGAACATGGCGCAGTGTCCCACGATGATCCCGGGCACGACGACCACCAAGATCCTCATCCTCGGCATGCCGGCGGGTGTGCTCATGTCGATGTACGCCATGTCGGCCGGTGATCTGCCGGGCGTCGCCGGCGTCGCGTCCGGCATGGTCATGGGTCCGTGCAAGCACATGCTCGGCAGCATGAAGGTGCTGTACGAGGGCAAGCCGGCCGCGTACCTCGGTGCACCGGTCGGACACAACGGCATGTCGCCGAACGCCGTCGGCATGACCGTCGTGCCGAGCCAGGTGAAGGTGCTCATCGCCCCCTGACGTCGATCCGGGACGCCCCCAGCGCCTCGCGCGAACGGTGGAGATCGGGATGACCCGGCGCGAGGATCGCCGCGCGAATCCGCAGCGCCGCGGCATGCCACGCCGCCGCCGCGTCCATTCGACCGGCATCCCGTTCGATCTCGCCGAGCGAGAACATCGCCATCGCGACATCCGGATGATCCGCGCCGAGCACCGCGCGCCGGATGGCGAGCGCGTCGTACACGAGATCCCGCGCGCCGTCGAGATCGCCGGCGCGGCGGAGGACATCGCCGAGCGTCGCGCGCGTCAACGCCGCCTCGCGCGACTCCGTTCCGAAACGACGCTCACGGATGGCGAGCCCCTCGCGCAGACGACGGGCCGCGTCGTCCAACGACCCGGCGTCGCGAGACACGAGCGCCTCCAGCCCGACCACCCGTGCCCGCGCGGCATCCGGATCCGCACATCGAGCCACCAGCGTCGCCGCCGCATCGAGGTGTCCCCGGGCGGCCGCGAGATCCCCGAGATTGCGATACCCGTTCGCGACGGTCATCCGGATCGAGAAGGCCACCTCCGGGCGTTCCCCGAGGACGAGGTCGATCCAGTGCGATGCTTCGTCGAGCGTGTCTCTCAGCGTGGGCTCGGCGCCGGAGGCGGCGGACACCGAGCCGATCGTGTCTTCGAGGAACAGGTTGACTTCGCGCAGGCGTGCCGACTCCGCCTCGGCGCGTCGATAGAGCGTCGTCATCCCCAGCGCCGCGACGACGAGCACCGTCACCATCGCCAGCGCGCCGCTCGCCGCCCAGCGATGACGGGCCAGCGTGCGGCGGCAGACGTACCAGCGGTCGTTCCGGCGCGCGTCCAGCGGCAGGCCGTCGCGGTACCGGCGCAAGTCGGACGCGAGCGCATCGGCGTTGGGATACCGGCGGCCGGGCGCCTTCGCCAGCGCGTGTGCGACGATCGTGTCCAGTTCGGCGTCCGCCGTGCGCGGACCGTCCCGCGACGGCGGATCGAGCGTCGTCGTGCAGATGGACTCGACCCGGGACGCGAGATCCGACGCCTCCGCCTGCGCCGATCGACCCGACAGCAGTTCGTGCAGGATCAGGCCCAGCGCGTACACGTCCGTCGCGGTCGTGATGGCGCCGCACCGATGTCGCACCTGTTCCGGCGCGGCATAGGCGAGCGTCCCCACGAATGCGCCGGCCCGCGCGAGGTCGTCGCGATCGCGATCCACCTCCATCGCCAGGCCGAAGTCGATGACCCACGGGCGCCCGGCGTCGTCGACGATGATGTTCGTCGGCTTGAGGTCGCGGTGGATCACGCCGTGCCGGTGCACGCACGCGACGGCATCGCAGAGCGGCAGGACGACGTCGAGAACGGCGCGGCGACGCATCGGACCGTCCGTCGTGCTCGCGCGGCAATGTTCGGCCCAGGCCGCGAGCGACACGCCGTCGATCCAGCGCATGACGAGGTATGCGCGCCCGTCCGCCGTGAAGCCGCCGTCGAAGATCGGCGCGAGGTGCGGGTGTTCCACCCGCGCGAGCACGTCGATCTCGCGCCGGAAGCGTGCCCGTTCCGCGGCGGTCGCATCCCGTCCGGACGCCAGCACCTTCACGGCCACGTCGCGACCCGTCGAGACCTGCGTCGCGCGGTACACGATGCCCTGGCCGCCTCGCCGGGGCCGATCGCGGAGTTCGTACCCGTCGATCGTCGGCACGTCCCCGGTGGTCGACGACAGGGCCGCGAGGGTCCGTTCGAGGTCGAGGTTGGCGTGCAGGTTCGCGAGTCGTCGCTCGCAGCGCGGGCAGCCCGACACGTGCGCGATCATCGCGGCGCAGGGTTCGAGCCCGCGGAGCACGCCTTCGAGTTCCCGGGCGGTCGGACACGTTCGTCGCGGCGCGGCGATCATGGCGCGTCTCCTTCGGCCCCGGCATCGAGCGATCGCGCGACCCGGGCCGCGATCGCGCGGAGCCGCCGCAGGCAACGGTGCTTCGCGAGGTAGACGTCGTTGACGGTCATGCCGAGCGTCGTCGCGACGACGTCCGGGCGGTCGCCCCGGATCACGACCGCCTCGAACGCCGCCCGCGTGCGCGGCGCGATGCGGGTATCGCGGCGCAGACGCGCCAGCGATTCGCGGAGGACGCTCCGCTCCCAGACGTCGTCCCACGTCGCCGCGACATCGGGTGACGCGCGATGGACGATGGCGGAGTCCCCGCGCCGGCCGCGCGCACCGGGTCGTCGGCGCTGACGCTGTGCGCAGTGTCTCGCGATCCCGAAGATCCACGCCCGCATCCGCCCGCGCGTGCGCTCGTAGCGGCGATCGCGAAGGCCTCGATGCACGGCGACGATCGTGTCCTGCGCGCACTCGGCGGCGGCCTCGGGATCGAGTCCGAGCCGGGCGGCGAAACGTTCGACGATGTCCCGCCAGCGATCGTCGAACGTCTCCCACGTCGCGGAATCGTCGCGATGCAGTCGGGCGAGGACGTCGGTGGTCGTCGTGAGCATGGCCGGGTCTCCGCGTGCCCCCTCTCTTCACCATGCGACGACTTCGCCGCGACGGGGACGAAAAGTGTCGATTTCGCCTGACAGATTCCCGGCGGACGGGTGAAGACGGGGAGCGGGCCGCGTCGGCGACCCGGATCACCCTCTCACAGGAGTCTCGACATGTTCCCACTCACCTCCCGCCTGACCGTCCTCGTCTCGTCGGCGCTCCTCATGTGCGCCGGACCGGTTGCCGCGGACCCGATCGACTGGCGTCTCGTCACGTGCGAACTCACGGAGTCGGCCGCGCCGGACGCGCTCGACCTCGCGGTCCGGTTCGCCGTCGACGTCGGCGAGATCCCGCCCGGCGCCGAGTACCTGTCCTCGATCCGCATCCTCTTCAACGGCGTGCCGATGGAGCCCGATCACGCCACGACGGTGATCGCGACCATGACCTTCGGCCCATGCACCGCGCCGGCCGGCGGCGTGTGCGCGCAGCCGGCGCCGAACCCGTGCAGCATCCTGTGGTACGGATACAAGAGCACCCTCTACCAGGTGAACGCGCGGTGCACACCGAACGTCAACACGGGCCTCTGTCACTGCATCCAGGGCGCGCCGCCGGTGATCATGAAGACCATCCCGCGCCCTTCGGTCGACGGACTGATCGAGATCATTCTCGATCCCGACGATCTCATCATCGAGACGGACGAGTCGAACAACCGCTTCGAGATCTGGTTCGACGCCTCCGAGTCGTGCACCAACGACGACGGCTTCGAAGCGTACGCGCCGGGCGAGTCACTCGACGGACAGGACGGCTGGAAGGGCTGGGACGACACGCCCGCGCTCGCCGCGACGGTCACGGACGCACTCGCCCGCGGCGGCGAACACGC
>JAGQOI010000126.1 GCA_020427625.1 Phycisphaerales bacterium
CCGCTGCCGAACGAGCCGCGGGCGGAGGTACCGGTCGCGCGCGGTGCCCCCGACGTGCGCGCGTTGCAAGCGATGGGGTGGCGGGTGGACTTGAACGAGCGGATGTTCAAGGACGTGTCGGTGGTCGTGCGTGCCGACGGCCCGCTCGAGGCGATCGGCATGGGCTTCTCGCACACGAAGAAGCTCATGGTGCAGACCTATCTCACGATCGACCGTCTGCTCCGCGGCTCGGTCGGCATCGAGCAGTTGCGAGGCCCGGTCGGCATCGTGCACATCGGCACGATCGTCGCCGAGAAGGGGTTGATGTACCTCATCCTGCTGCTGGCGATCATCAGCGTGAACCTGGCGGTGCTGAACTTCCTGCCGCTGCCGATCGTCGACGGCGGCCTGTTCCTGTTCCTGGTGTACGAGAAGTTCAAGGGCCGCCCGCCCTCGGTCGCGTTCCAGAACGCCGCGACGCTCGCCGGCCTGTTCCTGCTCGTCGGCCTGTTCCTGGTCGTGACCTACAACGACATCATGCGCCTCATCTCGTAGTCCCGGTTCACCCTCGTAGTCCCGGTTCACCACGGAGACACGGAGGACACGGAGCGAAGACAGGAACTTGGGTTCGGAACGGTGGCGCGGGTCGCATTCGATCGATCGGGCGGCTCCGGCGCGCGAGTCCGAGACCAGATCCGCCTCTCGGTGTCTCGGTGTCTCCGTGGTGCATCTTCCGAAGGGGATGGACCACGGAGACACGAAGACACGGAGCGACAGGAATCGGTTCGGAATGCCATCGCGGGTCGCATTCGATCGATCGGGCGGCTGCGGCGCGCGAGTCCGAAACCCGATTCTGCCTCTCCGTGCCCTCCGTGCCTCCGTGGTGAAAAAACCCCCGCCGGACGGGTCCGACGGGGGTGAAGATGATGCGATCGAGGGGGATCAGCCGCGGGGATCAACCCCAGTTGGCGAGGAGCATGGCGAGGTCGGCGGGTCCGACGACGCCGTCGCCGTCGAGGTCCTCGGGGCAGTCGGCGCAGGCGCCCCAGTTGGCGAGGAGCGACGCGAGGTCGGCGGGACCGACGGTGCCGTCGCAGTCGAAGTCGGCGTCGTTGCAGAACGCCGTGCCGTTGAAGTACTCGATGGCGCGGCCATAGGCCTGCGGACCGAGGATGTCGCCGTTCAGACGGCCGGGGAGGTCGTCCTGCGGCGGGTGGATGCCGCCCCAGATGCGGGAGAGGCTGGTCTGGTCCGACGCATCCTGGTACTTCGCCCACTGGAGGGTGATGTCCATGGTCGGGCCGTCCTCGAAGACGAGGAACTCGTTCTGCGGGCACTCGAACTCGCCGAGACCGCCGGGGAAGTACTCATCGCCCGTGAGGAGCGTGAGGATGTGGGCGGCGCAGCGGCTGTAGGTCGAGTGACCGGAGTAGTAGCCGGGGAACGGCGGGGAGACGAACGTCGGCCGCTGGTACGGCCACCAGTTCTCGGCGAGGATCCAGCCGACGCCGGCGTAGTCGACCTCGGGATCCGGCACGTAGTCCGGGCCGCGCCAGGCATAGAGGGCGATCTTGCCGACGTTCTCACCCTTCTTGCCGGCGAGGTGCTCATGACGTTCGCCGGGCTGGATGGTCTCTTCGGTGACGACCTCGATGTAGCCCGGGTAGAGCGGGATGCCGTCCGGGTTGTATGAGGGCTGCTTCGGATCGCTGCTCTGGCCCTGGTCGGCGAGGAAGCGGATCGCGGAGACCGGGCGGATGTAGTCGTAGCGGCCCTTCGCCGACCAGCAGGTCACCGCGGTGTCGTGCATCGCGGCACCGAGGGTAAGGTAGGACTTCACGTCCCATTCGAGGTCGTCGAGGATCGGGCCCTCGCCGCCGAGACGCTTCTCGAGCAGCGGGTGGTCGCTCACGTAGTTCAGGATGGTGAACCAGTGACCGGGGGGCGTCTCGGACGCCGGACCGTCGGCCCAGAACTCGGCGAGGATGCGGGTGTAGTCGCCGCGAAGGACCATCTCGGGCTCGTACGGCTCACCAGTGACCGGGTTGATCGGATGGCCGGTGCCGTTGTCGCCGCCCTCGAAGTAGTCGTAGAACGCGTGGGGGTCGCCGTCGAAGCTGTGCGCGCCGCCGATGGTCGCCGGCGAGATGTCGATCATGACGCCGTCGTCCGGATCGAGATGGCTCGACCAGACGGCGACCATCGCGAAGCCCCACTTGTACTCGTCGTCACCGATGCCGCCGTGCAGCGGCGGCGCACCCGGGTCGAGCCACAGCTTGTAGGTGTAGTCGGTGTAGTCGTCGTAGTGATAGCTGACCTGGTCCTCGGTGAGCGAGAACGGCGTCACCTCGCCCCACTCCGGGCTCACCGCCGGCGGATAGCCGAACGGGATCGGGTTGCCGGACTGATCGATGAAGTACTCAAGCGCGAGGGGCTGCCATCGGTTCGCATCGATGATCTCCGGGTTGCCCGGCAGTTCAACGATGAGCGGCGGATTGAGCGGCTGATAGAACTGGTTCGCGTAGTTGTTCTGCTCGTTCGAACCATCGTTCTGGCCGAACGCGATGATCGTCGCGGCACATCGGTTCCCGACCGCCGCCGGCGACGGGCCGATCGTCGACGTGAAGTTCGGGTCGTACCCGAGGTCGTTCATCTTCGCGATGTACTGCGGCTCCATGAGCGCGAAGCCCGGCGAGTTCGCGAAGCGATAGTCGAGCAGTCGGAACGCGGCATAGGAGATCGCCTCGTTCCGCGCCGCCTCGATGTCGCGTGCGGTCGCCTTCTCATTGATGAGCACCTGGTCCGCCACGTCGTCGTAGGCGGCCCACACGTCGTACATCGCGGCCGAAACGTGGAACAGGTTGCGAGCATGTACCGTCGGCCGGGACAGATCGTGCCGGATCGACTCGAGCAGCAGCTCGTTCCACTGTCGCGCCACCGACTGGGTGCCCGCGAGTGCCGTCGGCGCCGTCGCAGCCACGGCCAGCGCCGCCGCGATCGTCACCGTCTTCATGCGTCCTCTGATCATCTTCTTCGTTCCCCATCTAAGAGATTGTTGACGAACAGTGCGTCGGGCCGACGCCCGTCGCCGAACTCGGTGGTGTCCATGGGACGCGTCACGCGTACGCAACCGGCGATTCGATCCGGCGGCGTCCGCCGCGTGGTCGACTCACCGTCTCCATGGACGTTGTCATGCAGGGCCCTCGCCGGACTCCGGTCCGAACGCGTCCCCCTCCCTCGAAACACCCTTCATGATTTCCCATGAATGGGGTGCGTTCAAGGAAAAAACGAACGTTTGCTCCGCATCGGTCACCGCTCGCGATAATACCGAACCCGAGACCACGCCGGGCCTTGGCCCGCAGCCGCCTTCGCTTCCGTGGAGAGATTCATGAGTATTCACGACGCACCGGAGCGACCCGTCGCCCTCGTCACCGGCGCCGGATCCGGCATCGGACGCGCCGTCGCCGTCGCCCTGGCCGCGTCCGGACACGACCTCGCCCTCGTCGGACGACGCGCCGACGCGCTGGAGACCACCATCGAGGCCGCCCGCGCCGGCGCGCCCGACGCCGCGCTCATTGCCGTGCCCGCCGATCTCGCCCAGCCTCACGCGCCCGCATCGGTCGTCGCGACGACGGTCGAACACTTCGGGCGCCTGCATGCGATCGTGAATAATGCGGGGTACGCCGCGCTCGCCGACGTCGCCGACACGACGATCGACACCCTCGAGACCTCGTTCAGCATTAATTCGTTCGCGCCGGCGCTGCTCGTCGCCGCGGCCTGGCCCGTCTTCGTCCGACAGGGGCACGGTCGGGTCATCAACATCTCGTCGATGGCGACGTTCGATCCGTTTCCGGGCTTCTTCGTCTATGCCGCCGCCAAGGCCGCGCTGGAGAGCATGACCCGGTCGATCCAGTCCGAGGGTCGGCGTCACGGCATCCGCGCCTGGAGCATCGCGCCCGGCGCCGTCGAGACCGCCATGCTGCGTGGCCTGTTCCCCGCCAGCGCCCTGCCGGCCTCGAAGACCCTTGCGCCGGACACGATCGCGGCCGTCGTCGTCGACTGCCTGCTCGGACGTCGCGACGACGCCGCCGGCACGGTCATTCCGATGCCGAACCCCTGACTCGAGGTCGAATCGCCGTCGAGTCGACGTCGGTGTCCGCACGATGAATCAGGACAGCGCCCGGTCGATCTCGCGCTGCGCGTCCCGCTTCGCGAGGTCCTGGCGCTTGTCGCTGCGGCTCTTGCCCCGCGCGAAGCCGATGAGCAGCTTGGCCCGACCGCCCTTGAAGTAGAGTTTGAGCGGCACCAGCGTCGTGCCCTTCTCGCGCAGTCGGATGAGCAGTTTGCGGATCTCCCGCCCGTGGGCGAGGAGGACGCGGGCGCGGACGGGATCGTGGTTGTGGCCCGCCGCCGGGGGATACTCGGCGATGTGGACGCCGTGCAGGGTCAGCGTCCAGGGATCGGCGGCGGCGCGCACGAACCCCTCGCCGAGACTCGCCTGCCCGTCCCGCACGGACTTCACCTCGGTGCCGAGGAGCTTGATGCCGCACTCGAGCGTGTCGACGATGAGATAGTTGTGCCGCGCCTTGCGGTTCTCGATCGTCGGCTCGTTCGTCGTCTTCTTGTGCTTCGCCATGCTCGGGCGCTGTGCGGGTCGGTGGATGGGGGGGAGCCGGTGGCCCGGACGGGATGGCGGTCGGGGATCTCGCGGGCGTTCGAGGTCCGGCGACGGCTGTGACGATACGGGCGTGCGGGCGTCGGGACAACCGGGCGGCCCGGGTCCGATCGGCGGCGGTCGGGGGATGGAGCGGAACCCAGCCCGGACTGGTGCGTTTAACTCGGTGGGCCGGTTCGGTCTCCGCGATCGGTCCATGACGTCAATTCAGGCAGTTTGTGAACCAACAGGAAAGAGAGACATCCTCATGCGAGACCTTCACCTGGCCTCCGGGCTGATGGTGGCGGCGGTGATGGCGTCCGGCGCGATGGCGCAGGGCGTGCATCAGAGCCGGAACGAGCACGCCGCCGTCGGACCGGTTCCGTCCGTGCAGCCGCTCACGAATGCGTTCACGGACGCGCATCCCCAGACCCGTCTGCTCGCGAAGGGCGACCGGATCGTGCGGGTGTACGGCCGGGCGTTCTCGACCGGCGCGACGGCGTCGGCGTCGGCGTCGGCATTCATTGCGAATCACGCGTCGATGTTCGGCGCCGAGCCGGCGGACCTGATCCCGGTCGGTCCGTTCCCGGACGGCCGTCACGTGCAGCCGATCATGTTCGATGCCGCGAGCGGCACGTACAAGTTCACGGGTCTGTACTACACGCAGACGAAGGCGGGCATTCCGGTGTACGGGTCCCGTCTGACGCTGCTGGTGCGCAACGAGCCGGGCTTTCCGCTGGTGCTGGCGGGCGCGGAGATGCACGATCTCGATGGGTTCGACGCGACGGTGCAGGACAAGGCGCTGCTCGCGCCGGAGGTCGTCACGGCGCTCGCCTCTCGGTTCTTCGCCCGGCAGCCGGGGATCACGGCGCCTGAACTGGTCATCTGGGCGGGTCTGGACGGCGCGGACGCCGAGCCTCGCCTGGCGTACGCCCTCACCGGGCGCAGCGAGGACCCGTTCGACGTCGAGATGCCCGAGATGCTCGATCTCGTGCTCGACGCGATGAGCGGCGAACTGCTGCACATGGAGGACGGCATCGTCGAGGTCGACATTCCGGGCACGGTCGCCGGCGTGTCGAACGTCGACGAGGGCGCGTTCTTCTGCAGCCCGCTCGCCGCGCAGGGCCTGCCCTACGCGCGGGTCACCGCCGGTCTGAACCAGACGTACGCGGCGGCGGACGGCGGCTTCGTGCTCGGCTACGGCGGCAGTCTGCCGGTGACGGTCAACGCGACCCTCACGGGTCCGTACTTCTTCGTCAACAACATCGCCGGCCCGAACACGACGGCCTCGATCACCTACAGCGACGGGGTCGCGAACCTCAACTTCAACGGCATTCCGAGTGACGAGATCACCGCGCAGGTGAACGCGTACCTTCAGGCGAACATCGTGCGCGACTTCGCCCTCGCCCACAATCCGGCCTATCCGGTGGTGTCGACGCAGACGGATTTCCCGGTGTACGTGAACCGCACCGGCGGCATCTGCCCGGGCAACGCCTGGTATGACTCCGGCGCGTTCGCCATCAACTTCTGTTCCGCCGGCGGCGGCTATCCGAACACCGCGTACTGGAAGATTGTCCATCACGAGTACGGTCACCACCTCGTGAACGTCGGCGGCAGCGGGCAGGGCATGTACGGCGAGGGCATGGGCGACACCATCGGCGTCTGCATCAGCGACACGCCGGAACTCGCGCTCGGCTTCTTCGGCGACTGCAACGAGCCGCTGCGCAACGCGGACAACACGCTCCAGTATCCCTGCAGCGGCGAGATTCACTTCTGCGGCCAGCTCATCGCCGGCGCCGTGTGGGACACCCGCAACGAACTCATCGTCACCGAGCCCGACGACTACCTCGACATCCTGTCGAGCCTCACCGTGAACTCGATCCTGCTGCACAACGGAAACTCCATCGATCCGAGCATCACCATCGACTTCCTCACGCTCGACGACGACAACGGCGACATCCTCGACGGCACGCCGCACTACAGCGAGATCGCGGCCGGCTTCGGCGCCCACAACCTCGACGCGCCGGCCCTCGCCCTCATCGGCATCGAGTTCCCCGACGGTCGACCCGACCTCATCGGCACCGGCGGCACCATCGTGCGCGTCGAGGCCGTCGGCATCGCCGGAACGCCCGTGCCCGGCACCGGTCGACTGCACTACGACGCCGGCAACGGTCCCGTCGTCGTCGA
>JAGQOI010000127.1 GCA_020427625.1 Phycisphaerales bacterium
CCGATCCGCGGCTCGTCGCGGTTGGACGATCCGGACGATCTGCCCGATGATCCGGCGGATGCGCTGGCGGAACTGCGTCGGCGTGCGGAGCGTGCCGAGCCATGACGACCATTCCCGTGGACCTGGGCGACCGGTCCTACGACATCCGCATCGAGTCCGGGCGCCTCGACGCCCTGGGCGCCGTCGCCGCGCCGCACGCGCCGTCCGGATCCGTCCTGCTCGCCGTCGATGTCGCCGTCGAGAAGACGCACGGCGCCCGGGTTGCCGCGGCCCTGCGCGACGCCGGACTCCGGATCGTGCCCCACGGCCTCGTCGCGGACGAAGCGCGGAAATCCCTCGCCGTCGTGCGTGACCTGTACGACACGATGCTCATGGGACGTCTGGAGCGAGGCAGCGCGGTCGTCGCGGTCGGGGGCGGGATCGTCGGCGACATTGCCGGGTTCGCCGCCGCGACGTTCCTGCGTGGCATCGCCTGCGTGCAGGTGCCGACGACGCTGCTGGCGATGGTGGATGCGTCGATCGGCGGCAAGACGGGCGTGAACCTCGAACTCGATGACGGGCGTCTCGGGAAGAACCTCGTGGGGGCGTTCTGGCAGCCGGCCGCGGTGGTGGTCGATCCCGACGTCCTCGGCACGCTCGACGCGCGTCAGTTCCGCTGCGGGCTGGCGGAAAGCATCAAGCACGCGATGCTCGCCGATCGCGACCTGCTGTCGTACATCGACGAGCATCTGGAGGCGATCCTCGCCCTCGACGGCGCGATCCTGGAGCCGCTGATCGCCCGCAGCGCCGGGATCAAGGTCGCCGTCGTGACCGCGGACGAGCGCGAGGCCGGACGACGGGCCCGGCTCAACCTCGGGCACACGTTCGCGCACGCGATCGAGTCGCGCCACGACCTCGGGTGGCATCACGGCGAGGCGGTCGCGATCGGGCTGTGCGCGGCATCGTTCGTCGCCGCGGAGACGGGACGCCTCCCGCGCCGCGACCTCGACCTCGTCGAGGCGATCATCCGCCGCACGGGCCTGCCGCACCGTCTCACGTCGCCGGTGTCGTCGGACGATCTCGTCGCGGCGATGGGATTCGACAAGAAGGTCGTCGGCGGTCGGATGCGTCTCGTCGTGCCCGACGGGCTCGGCGCGGCGACGATCATCGACGACGTGGAACCGGATCTGGTCGTCGCGGCCTGGCGTCATGTCGGTGCCGACGCATGACCATCGAGGGTGGAGCCGGCGCCCGCCGGACGTCATGGGCCCTCGCGGCGATGTCGCTGCTCGTGCTGGTCGCGGCGATGGTCGTGCGGGGGACGGGTCCGACCGACCTGTGGGATCAGACCCAGCCCAAGACGGTGAGCTACACGACCGACGTCATCGTGCACGGTGATTGGGTGCTGCCGATCGAGCGGGGCACGATGCCGGCGACGAAGCCGCCGCTGTACAACTGGATCGCGGCGCCGTTCGTCCGGGTCGCGGGCTTCGCGAGCGAGATCGCCCACAAGGCGCCGAGCCTGCTCGCGCTGCTCGCGTCGTGGGCGATGATCGTCGCCCTCGGGCAGCGTCTCGATCGCGGACCGGTGCGCTGTCTCGGCTGGGTCGCGGGTCTCGCGTTCGTGTCGAACTACGCGATCATGAAGCTCGGGTACCTGGCGCGACCGGACATGGTGCTCACCGCGTGTCTCGTCGCGGCCTGGATCGCCGGGACGAGCCTCATCATCGACGCGGGCACCGGACGCGAGTCGCGCCTGACCCGCGGACGCGCCGCCGTGCTCTGGCTCGCGCTCGCGGCGGCGTGGCTCACGAAGGGGCCGGCGGCGCTGGCGACGATTCCCGCGCTCGCGCTCGAGGCGCGGCTCGTCGGCGGGTCGTGGAGCGCGTTTCATCGCACCGGCTGGGTCTGGGGCGTGCCGCTGTCGATCGCGCCGTTCCTCGCCTGGCTCGGCGGCGCCTGGCTGATCGATCCGGAGCATGTGCGCACGGTGCTCATCTTCAACGAGGTGGTCGGACGGGTGACGGGCCTCGGGCCCGAGGGCAACGAACTGGGTCCGATCGGCTGGCTGCGGGACTTCCCGAACCTGTGGTTCTACTACCTCGTGCGCTTCGCGCCGTGGTCGGTGCCGTCGATCATCGCGATGGTCGTCCTCGTCATCGAGCGCCGGCGACGACGCGCGGGGATCGTCGTCGAACGCGACGATGAACAGCGCCGGTGGATGGTCGCGGGCATGACCTACGTCCTCGCCATCATCGCGCTGTTCACGTTGAGCACGGGCAAGCGATCGGACTACATCGTGAGTGCGTACGCCCCCGGCACGCTCCTCGCCGCCTGGTGGCTGCTCGACGTCCATCCCCGGATCGGACGACGCCTGGCCTGGCTCGCGCCGGCGATCGCGATCGGCGTGATCGCGACGATCGGCGGCATCGCGGCCGACGATCCGCCGTCGCCCCGACCGGACCTGTCGTCGCACATGCGATCGTTCATCGCCGCGTCGACCGAGGCGATCCACGACGCGCCCGCGCCGGTCGAGGTCTGGAACGCGGGCGCGAGCCATGTCCAGGCGATGCTCGGCCTGAGCGAGCCCGACGGTCGTGACGGTGTCGAGGCGCGGATCCGCGCGGGCGAGACGTTCTGGGTGCTCGGCGCGCTCGGCGACGATGCCGGCGGCGTCCTCGTCCGACACGCCCGCCGGTGGAACCCCGACGTTCGCGTGCGCCGGGTCGTCGCCGTGCCGCCGCTCGGAGACCTCGCCCGGACCGAGTGGCCGGACGAGCTCGGGCTCTACCGGGTCGAGCCGGCGTCGATCGGCGCGCCCTGAGGCGGAGCCGTCGCGTCGACGACGCCGGATCGCGCGGGCGGGCCGGAATCGGGGTTCGGTCGACGGATCGTCGAGCAGATTCAAGGATCCGGCGAAGCGGTTCCGATAACGGAGGCAAGCGCCATGGCCGCGCGTCGGCAGATCCGCCGCCGCCGGCCGGGCGTCGCAGGAAGGGATGCCCCCGTGCGCATCGTCGCGATCGTCAATCAGAAGGGCGGCTGTGGGAAGACCACGACCGCCATCAACCTCGCCGCCGTCCTTGCCCGGCGCGGGCTGCGCACGCTGATCGTGGACATGGATCCGCAATCGCACTGCGCGGCCGGCCTCGGCGTGCCGGAGTCGAACATCGAGTTCAGCATCGCCGATGCCCTGATCCTCGGTCGTTCGCGCCCGCTCGAGACCTCCGGGCTCCTGTGGGAGGTGAGCGCCAACCTCGACCTCGCGCCGAGCACGATCCGGCTCGCCGGACTCGAGGCACCGCAGGGCGGCCTGCACGAACTGCCCGACAAGGACCGTCGCCTCTCGCTCGTGCTCGATCAGTTCCGTGATCGGTACGACTACTGCCTCATCGACTGTCCGCCGACGCTCGGTCTGCTCACGTTCAACGCCCTGCGGGCGGCGCGGGAGGCGCTCATTCCCGTCGAGACCGGCTTCTTCGCCTTTCGCGGCGCCGAGAAGCAATGGGGGACGATTCGTCGCCTCATCGACCGGCTCGGACGTCCGATCAACTGTCATATCGTGCCGACGCTGTACGACGAGACGTCGCAGTTGGCGCGGGACATCCTCGCCTCGCTCCGACAGCAGTTCGCGGAACACGTGGCGCCGGCGATCATCCGGCAGGACCAGGCGCTGCGCGAGGCCGCGAGCTTCGGCCAGCCGGTGATCGAATTCGCACCCGAATCCAACGCCAGTCGCGACTACCAGGCGCTCGCCGACTGGCTCGAATCGAACCCGCCGCGACGCGAGGCGTCCGTCGAGGTCACGCAACC
>JAGQOI010000018.1 GCA_020427625.1 Phycisphaerales bacterium
CAGGCGGCGATCGAGCCTCGCGTCGGGGGCGGGTTCACCGTGACGACGGCCTGTCCGGACGGCGGCACGTTCGCGTTCAAGGGCCGGTACACGGCGGTCGAGGTGTGCACGCGTCTCGCCTTCGACATCACGTGGGAGGCGCCGATGGGGTACGACGTGCCGCACGAACGCGCGACGGTCGAGTTCGCGGGCGACGGAGCGGGCACGACGATGACGTTCGTGCACGACGGCGTCCCGGACGGGATCGCGACCGCGACGCACGAGGCGGGTTGGCGCGACACGTTCGCGCTGCTCGAACGCGTGCTCGCAGAATGACGCCCCGCGCGCGCCGCGCGATGACCTCATGATGTCGGCGCGTCTCTCGAATTGAGAACCGATCGCCCGCCGCCCTGACCGGCGCGTGCCGGAGCGCGAGCCGCGCAGATTGACGGGCGCCGGCTCGGCGCCGATCATTTTGCGGCCCGCCCATATCATCACATTCGCATAATGTTGTATTCCGCACGACGTTGACGAGTGCGCTCGCGCGTGGCCGCGCGAGCCGGCCGGAAATTCAACTTGCGTGCCGGGCATTCGCGTCTATGTTCGAAGACTGGGACCGGTGGACCGTCACCGGGTCCGCGTCCTGGTCGGGCGACGTGACGTGGGGGGACCTTCGAACTTCGCCAGTTCATGAACCGGGCGCGGACGGCGACATCGTGCATTCCGTCGGCGGCGCCGTCGTTGCCGGGTGGTGACCGAGCCGAGCCGTTCGGTCGCGGGCGGTCGTTGCGCGATGACGGGAAAGGGGGGCCGGATTCTTCGCAACGTTCGACCGGATCGCGGCGCCCGGGGTGACCGGAACGCCGTGGTGTGCTGATGACGAGTGCTTGAAAAGCAAGGAGTTTGAGCAGATGCACTTCACTACGAAGACCTGTTCCATCGGATCGATCGCGTGCGGCCTGACGTTGCTGGGAGCGGTGCCCGCGGCCGCGGACGTCGGCGACGAGATCGCGGTGATCACCGTGCCGGTGTCCGGCGCGGACACGTTCTGCAGCATCGGGTGCGCCTTCGACGGCGGCTACCTGCACTACACCCGGTGCGGCGACGAGAACATCTACAAGATCGATCCGCTCAGCGGAGCGCTGATCGACACGTTCGCGAGCGGGATTCCGGAGTTCCCGAACGCGATCTCCTACGACGCGACGCGCAACGCGATCTGGATCGGCTGCCAGGGATGCAACGCGGTCGGCATGCCGATCTACCTCTGGCACTTCGGCGCCGACGGCGATCCGAACACCGCCGACGACACGGTGACGCACGAGTTCGACATCCCCTTCGGCCTCCTCAATCCGGCGACCGGCAATCCGTTCCTCGGCTTCTGCTTCATCGACGGCATCGCCTTCGACGCCTTCGATCCGAACGATCCGAACGACGACGGCCTCTGGGTCAGCGACGACGTCGACGACGACCTCGGCCTGTTCGCGCTCGACGGCTCGCTGATCAACGGGTATGCGCCGGCGTCGGTCGACCCGAGCCTGGCGACGACGAGCGGGCTCGCCGTGGGCGGCCCGCGGATCTACCTCGCCAACAACGGCGGCGGCGACGTGTTCCGCGCCGACAAGTTCGCCGATCCGCTGACGCTCGTCGACCAGTTCGAGAACGGCAACGACCGGCAGGAGGACATGGAGTGCGATCCCGTGACGTTCGCGCCGATCGAGGTCATGTGGGTCCGCACGACGCCGCAGGGCGGTGCGTTCC
Source organism: Phycisphaerales bacterium (assembly GCA_020427625.1). Lineage (GTDB taxonomy): Bacteria > Planctomycetota > Phycisphaerae > Phycisphaerales > SM1A02 > JAGQOI01. Next base: position 1,738 of record JAGQOI010000018.1, read on the forward strand.
CCGACGTGATCACGGCCTACGAGATCGAGCCGGGCAGTTGCGGCCTCGGCGGCGCTCCGGGCGCGAGCTGCGAGTTCGAGGTCCAGGAGGTCCTCTGCAACTGCAATCCCGACGGCGGCACCGACGGCTACTCGGTCAACCTGAACCTGGTGAACAACTCCGGCGTCGACGCCTACTGGGTGCTCCTGCCGGGCTTCAACACCGTCCCGAACATCGTGCCCCTCGTGCCGCCGCTCGCCAACGGCGAGTCGCGCAAGATCGACATCGACATCGTCGACGTCGACCCGGGCGAGTTCTGCTTCTACGTCGTGCTCGCCGACATCAACATCGACGAGTGCTGCTCGGCCGAGGTCTGCGTCGACCTGCCCGAGTGCGACTGCTTCCAGCTCCTGGAGAAGAGCGTCGACTGCCTGCCCGACGGCAGCGGCGACTACGTGCTCACCTTCACCTTCCAGAACCTGACCGAAGACGTCATCTACCACAGCTTCCTCATCGCGCCGCCGGGCATCACGGTCTCGCCCGACTACATCGCGTACGACCCGGGCCTGGCCCACTGCGACAGCGCGACGGTGAACGTCATCGTCAGCGGCGCGGGCGCCGGCGAAGAGGTCTGCATCCTCTTCTCGATCCACAACATCGACCTGCTCGAATGCTGCGCGGACTTCATCTGCTGCCCGGCGCCGGACTGCGCCCCGCAGGGCCCGTGCCCCGGCAAGGGCGACTGCTGCGCCGCCAACGGCACCCCGGGCTGTGAACAGCCCGAATGCTGCGAGGCGATCTGCGCCGCCGATCCGTTCTGCTGCGACACCGAGTGGGACGGCATCTGCGCCAACGCGGCGCTCGCCAACCCGCTGTGCGACTGCTTCGTCGAGGAGAACAACGACGACTGCGAGGACCGCTTCGACATCTTCGACGGCCAGACCGGATACAGCACCATCGGTGCGACCACCGACGGCCTGCCGCACGCGGTGTGCATGTTCGACGGTCAGACGTACAACGACATCTGGTACAACTACGTCGCGACCTGCGACGGAACCCTGACCGTCACGACGTGCGATGCCGCCGACTACGACACCGACCTCGCCGTCTACAACGGCTGCGATGTCTGCCCGCCCGGCGACAACGAGCTCGCGGGCTGCAACGACGATGATTCCGCCTGCGCCGGCTTCACGTCGACCGTCATGGTCGGCGTCAGCGCCGGCAACTGCTACAAGATCCGCGTCGGCGGCTGGAATGCCGGCGACTCCGGCAACGGCACCGTCACCATCACCTGCACGCCCGGCATTCCCGAGGACGGATGCTTCGGCGACCTCAACGGCGACGGCGTCGTCGGACCCGCCGATCTGAGCATCCTGCTCAGCGAATGGGGCAGCAGCTCGAGCATCGCCGATCTGAATCACGATCGCAACGTGAACAGCGCGGACCTCGCCATGCTGCTCGCCGCGTGGGGATCCTGCTCGTGAGTCCATGTTGATGCCATGACCCGCGGATCCCCCGGCCGCGGCGCCGGGGGATCCGCATCACGAATCGAACCATCCCTCACTCTTCCTCCTTCACTTCATGGCCCCTGACGGAGACGTCGGGGGTCACGTTTCCCCGCCGAGGAGGTGCCGCCATGACTCGACCCGCCGCCCTGTCCATCGTCTTCTGGCTGGCGACGGCGATCTCCGCGACCGTCGCGGCGGACTGCCTCCAGCTCCAGTACCAGGTGACCTGCGCGCCGGAGCCGCCGGGACCGTACACCCTCACGCTGTCGCTCACGAACCTGACCGACGACGTCGTCGAGCATGTCTTCATCTTCGCGCCCGAGGGCACGACCGTCGCGCCCGACTACGTCGACGTCGATCCGCTCCCCCCCGGCGCCATGATCACGCTGCCGCCGATCACGCTCACCGGTGCCGCGCCGGACACGACCGTGTGCCTCACCGTCAGCATCCACGATGCCGCGCTCGAGACGTGCTGCGCCGAACCCATCTGCATCCCCCTGCCGGCGTGCGACTGCCTGCAGATCACGAACGAGATCATCGACTGCGTGAGCTTCGCCGGCGATGCGGTGTCCTTCACCTTCGACCTGACGAACCTCAGCGACGACGTCGTCGAGCATGTCTTCCTGTTCACGCCGCCCGGCGTCACCGTGATTCCCGACTACGTCGACGTGCCGACGCTCCTGCCCGGCGAGAGCATCGGTCTCGCGACGACCATCCTCGGCGCCGAACCCGACGTGCAACTGTGCATGCTCGTCAGCATCCACGACGAGGCGCTCGAGGAATGCTGCGCCGAGACCGTGTGCGTGCGCCCGCCCGACTGCGCCGCCTGCCCCGGCGAGGGCCCGTGCCGCGAGGCGAACGGGTCGCCCGGATGCGAGGACGCGGCCTGCTGCCTGGAGGTCTGCGCGGTGGACCCGTTCTGCTGCGAGGTGGAATGGGACGAGGCCTGCGCGAGTGCCGCGTGCATCCTCTGCGCGGCCTGCCTCGGCGACCTCGACGGCGACTCCGTCGTCGGTCCGATCGATCTCGCCATCCTGCTCGCGGCCTGGGGCGAGCCCGGCTGCGCGGACTTCGACCTCGACGGCGCGGTCGATCCATTCGACCTCGCGACCCTGCTCGCGAACTGGGGCGAATGCGTGCCCTTCGACTTCAGCGTCAGCCTCAACGAGATCCGCATCGACCAGCCCGGCGTCGACACCGACGAGTACATCGAGTTGCGCGGCGACCCGGGCGACTCGCTCGACGGCCTGTGCATCATGGTCTTCGGCGACCTCGGCGCCGGCAATCCGTGCGGCATCGTCGAGGAGATGATCGTGCTCTCCGGGTACGAGATTCCCGCGAGCGGTCTGTTCCTCATCGCCGAGAACCCGACCGTCCTCGGCGCGACGGCCGACCTCGTCGTCCCGCTCAATCTCGAGAACGCGGACAACCTCACCGTGCTGCTCGTGCTCAACTGCCTGAACAACGTGCTCGGCGAGGATCTCGACCAGGAC
>JAGQOI010000128.1 GCA_020427625.1 Phycisphaerales bacterium
CTGAATCTCGACATCGTCGTCGCCGTCGACCGGCACCCCCACCCGGGCGAAACCCTCCTGGCCACCGGATACGCCGAGCACGCCGGCGGCAAGGGCTTGAACCAGGCGGTTGCCGCCGCCCGCGCCGGCGCCGACGTCTGCGGCGTCGGACCGATGTTCACGACGACGACGAAGCACAAGGACGTCATCGTCGGCCCGTCGTATCTGCGCGATTACCTCGCACACTGCGCCGTGCCGCACCTGGCGATCGGCGGCATCACGCCGGAGACGCTGCCGCGCCTCGTCGACGTCGGTGTGCGCGGGATCGCGGTGAGTCACGCCGTCTGCGCCGCCGCCGATCCGGGCGCGGTCGTCGCGCGTCTGCTCGGGCTGATGGGTCCTTCCGCGGCCGCGCCGTGACGTCGGCGTTCAGGCGTCGCGGGATTCGATGGGCGAGACGCAGCGGGCGGCGTGGGCGAGGGCGGTCTCGCGGTCGCCGCCGCACGGCAGACCGGGTCCGCGCCAGCGGTGTCCGTCGTAGACGAACGCGACGTAGCCGTAGCCCTGTCGTCCGCTGCTGTTCTCGAGGATGACGACGGGGACGAAGCCGAGCTGGATGTCGTTCACGACGGCGTCGAACGGTTCGCGATGCCCGCTGCGATCGGCGCGGATGGAGTACCGGTAGCGCATCGACGTGAGGGACATGCTCGTGCCCCGCAGGAGCGCGACGCGCTGCGGCTCACCGAGTTCAAGGATGGATTCGGGCTCGACGGTACGGCGCGAGGTGGGCGCGGCCTGCCAGGCGACGACGAGCAGCGCGACCGCGCCGATCATCACCGCGATGCCGATGGTCGTCGAGGCGAACGCGACGCCGATGCCGACTCCGAGGGCGAGCACGCCGGCGACGAACAGGATGGCGCGAAGCGACACGACCATGGCGACGATCGGGTCCTTCCGCCCGACGCGCCGATGGTACTCGAAGCCGGGAGCGCCGGTCGACCGGCGGGATCAGGCGACGACGTCGTCCTCGTGTTCGAGTCGATCGCGTTCGACCTCCAGATCGTCCTCCAGGCCCGCCAGCCAGACCGGCATCGAGACGACGAGGATGTAGCCGAACAGACCGAGCCCGACCGCGACGACGAGCATCGGATCGAACGTGAAGAACGCGGCGATCGTGAACCCGATGATGCCCGCGGCGGCGAGGATCACGACCATGACCCGCGAGCCGCGACGAATCAGGCCGCGCTGGACCGGGGACAGGTCCGCGACGAGGCGCTGCACGAGCGGGCGGTCGGCGGGGGACGCGTCGGGATCGGGCGGCTCGATGACGACGCCGCCCGACTTCGCGGCGGCGCGCTCGGCGGCGATGGCGAGGATGTGGAGCGTCACGACCGCCAGCAGCGCGGCGGCGGGCACGATGGCCCAGAACCAGAACGTCGCCATCGTCGCGATGGTCGCGATGAGCAGGATGACGGTGAAGACACGGAGCACGAGTCGGATCTCGTGCGCGATCCGGTAGGTCGCGGGCAGATCGTGCGTCGTCGACGAATCACCGGGTCGAAGGGGAAGGGTGGCAGGCATGGCGACTCCTTTCGAACGAGCCGCGCCGACCGATCATCCACTCGTTGCATGACAACCCTGCGATCGGCGCAGACATCGCTTCTTAACCATGTCGCGCATCACGCGGTTCGCCAGTGAAAACCAGTTCATTCCGCGCGCACGACGACGGGAGTTCGTGATGCGATTCACGAACTCCCGTCGGATGTCGTCGGTCGTCGGTCGGTTCAGGCGAGTTCGGGGAAGGTGGTGCTGACGATCTTGACGAGGTCCTTCACGTGACTGATGGACTCGTCCATGAGCGTGCGTTCCGCGGCATCGAGTTCGACTTCGATGACCTTCTCCATGCCGCCGCTGCCGAGCACGCAGGGGACGCCGACGAAGTAGCCGCCGACGCCATACTCGCGGTCGCAGTATGCCGCGCAGGGCAGGATGCGCTTCTTGTCCTTGATGATCGCCTCGGCCATCTGGACGGATCCGGACGCGGGCGCGTAGTACGCGCTGGTGCCCATGAGTTTGACGATCTCGCCGCCGCCGACCTTTGCGCGATCGACGCACGCGGTGATCGTCGCCTCCGGCAGCAGTTGCTGGATCGGGATGCCGTGCACCGACGTGTAGCGGGGCAGCGGGACCATGTCGTCCCCGTGCCCGCCGAGGAGCAGCGCCTGGATGTCCTCGACCGAGCAGCCGAGTTCGAGCGACAGGAACGCCCGATACCGCGCGACGTCGAGACACCCCGCCTGACCGAGGATGCGGTTCGTGGGGAAGCCCGACGACTTCCACGCCGTGTACACCATCGCGTCGAGCGGATTCGACACCACGATCATCACCGCGTCCGGCGCATGCTTCGCGACCTGCTCCGAGACGCTCTTGACGATCTTCACGTTCGTCTGGATGAGATCGTCGCGGCTCATGCCGGGCTTGCGGGGCAGTCCGGCCGTGACGATCACGACCTCCGAGCCCGCCGTCGCCGCGTAGTCCGCCGTGCCCGTGATCGAGCAGTCGAACCGCTCGATCGGCGCGCACTGGAGGAGGTCGAGCATCTTGCCCTTCGTCGCGTCCTCCTTGTCCGGAATGTCGATGACGACGATGTCGCCGAGCTCCTTGCTCGCCGCCCACATCGCACACGAGGCACCGACGTTGCCGCCGCCGATGATCGAAAGCTTCGCACGTCCCATGGATCACAAGTCCTTGCTGTTGAAACTGTTGAAACGATTCCGGCCGGCGGTCGGCCGACCGGAGCGCAGGGCGGACATGATACGCGGACGCGCGGAAAGGGCAACGGCGCCGGCGGCCGGACCCGATTCCCGTCAGCGCGGGATGAGCCGGTCCGGCCAGAGATCCGCGCAGATCGTCTCCTGGAGCACCGGCGTCCGATTGTTGTTGGGCAGCCAGTTGCCGAACGACCACAGGTAGATCGTCTTGCCGTCGGCGCTGTGCGTGAACAGCATCTCCCGCCCGCTCACGTCCATCCCCGGCGCGAGAAGGAAGTCCGCCTGCGCCGACGAGTCCGCCACCAGCGGCCCGCGTCCCGCCAACTCGTGCACGGCCGACGCCAGCACGAACAGGCCGACCACCGCACCCACCGACACCACCTTCCAGAATCGCTGATCGGAACCCGACATCACGCACCTCCGTTCGAGGGGGGAACACAGACGCCCCGCCGACGGACGAGGCGCGGCCCGATCATAGATGCCCGATTCCCCCGACCGAAGCGCAAAACCCCGAAGCCCTGCGCAGGCGCGTCTCAGCGATCCCGCGCGCCGCGGCGCGCTTCCGTCACGAGCGCGCACACCGCGTCGATCGTCGGCTCGAGGGCGTCGTTCACGACGTGATGATCGTACGCGCCGCTCGTGCGGGCCAACTCGATCTCACGCTTCGCCTCCTCGAAACGACGCTGGATCACCGCCTCCGACTCCCGGGCGCGCCCCCGCAGACGACGCAGCAGTTCGACCTCGCTCGGCGGATCGATGAAGATCATGAACGCGCCGGGCATCGACGCGCGAACCTGCAACGCGCCCTGCACGTCGATCTCCAGGATCACCAGGTGACCGGCCGCGAGCTGCGACGCGACCGCCTCGCGGGGCGTGCCGTACCAGTGACGCCCGAACACCTGCGCATGCTCCAGGAACTCCCCCGCCTCCACGCGCCGGCGAAACTCCGACTCGTCGAGAAACAGGTAGTCCCGGCCCTCGACCTCCGACTCCGCCCGCGGACGCGTCGTCGCCGACACGCTGAACCGCGCGCCGAGACGATGCTCGACCTCGTGCGAGATCGTCGTCTTGCCCACCCCCGACGGACCCGAGATCACGAGCAGCATCCCGGCGTCGTCGCCGGTCGTCGGGGCGGGTGAGGAGGAGGTCGGTCGCGGCAACGTCATGGGCGTCAGTGTACCACCCGACGTTTTCCGCGCGACGTCACCGGACGAGGGCCGCGAGCACCGCCATGCGGACCGCGACCCCGTTCGTCACCTGCCGCAGGATCCGGCTCCGGTGCCGGTCATCCACCGCCGCGTCATCCATCTCCAGCCCGCGATTCACCGGACCGGGATGGAGCACGACGACCTCCGGGCGCAGACGCTGGAGACGGGACTCCGTGAGTCCGTACCCGTCGCGATAGTCCGACGTGACGTCGCTGCCGCGCTCGAACTGGACGCGAAGCATCATCACGGCGTCGGCGACGTCGAGCACGGCGTCGAAGTCGTGGGTGATGGTCACCGCGCCCGGGCCGCGCGTGATCGACGCGAACGAGCCCGGCACCATCACCGGCGGACCGACGAGCGTGACGTTCGCGCCCATCGTCGTCAGCGCATGGAGATTCGATCGCGCGACGCGACTGCCCGCGATGTCGCCGACGATCGCAACCGTGCGCCCGGCGACCGTCCCCCACGCCTGCCGCAACGTGAGCAGATCCAGCAGGCCCTGCGTCGGATGCTCGTGACGACC
>JAGQOI010000129.1 GCA_020427625.1 Phycisphaerales bacterium
CGTCGTCACGACCTCCCGGGCCGACTACGGCCACCTCGTGTGGCCGCTGCGCGAACTCCGGGCGCGCCCCGATGTCGATCTCCGCCTCGTCGTGCTCGGCGCCCACCTTTCACCCGAGTTCGGGCACACCGTCACCGCCATCGAGCGCGACGGCTTCGCCGTCGACGAACGCCTCGAATGCCTGCTCAGCTCCGACAGCGATGTCGGCATGGCGAAGACCATCGGCGTCGCGACGCTCTCCCTCGCCGATGCGTTCGCGAGGCGGCGCCCGGACCTGCTCCTGCTCATCGCCGATCGCTACGAGATGCTGGCGCCCGCCGCGACGGCCCTCGCCCTCCGCATCCCCATCGCCCACATCGAAGGCGGCGAGGTGAGCGAGGGCGCCGTCGATCACGCGGTCCGCAACGCGCTCACGATGATGGCCCACGTCCACCTCACGCCGACCCGTGCCGCCCGGGAACGCGTCATCGCCATGGGGGAGGAACCCTGGCGCGTCCACCGTGTCGGGGCGCCGTCGCTCGACCATCTCGTCCGCAGCACGCTGCTCGATGCCGCGGCGACCGATCGCGCCCTCGGACTCGACCTCGGACGTCCGACCGTCGTCGTCGCCTATCACCCCGTGACCCTCGACCGCAACACGATCGCCGAAGCCGACGCCGTGTTCGACGCCCTCGGCCGGCTGGACGAGCAGATCGTGTTCTGCTTTCCGAACGCCGACGCCGGGAGTCGTGCCCTCATCGATCGCGCCCGGTCATTCTGCGACGCCCGGGCCGACGCCCACCTGTTCGTGAACCTCGACCACCTCGTCTACTGGTCGGTCCTGCGCCGGGCCGCGGTGATGCTGGGGAACTCCAGCAGCGCGATCATGGAGTCGCCGTCGCTCGCCCTGCCCGCCGTGAACATCGGGCGGCGTCAGCAGGGCCGGGAGCGGGCGCGCAACGTCATCGACGTCGAGGCCGACGCCGACGCGATCGTCAATGCCGTGTCCGTGGCCCGGTCCGCGACCTTCCGAGCGTCGCTCGCGGGCATGACGAACCCGTACGGCGAAGGCGATGCGGGACGACGTATCGCCGCCCTGCTCGCGACCCTCACCATCGACGACCGCCTGCTCATGAAGCGGGCGTCGCCCGTCGTCGACGGGCGTCACGTGCATCCCGACGCCTGATCAGGCGCCGCCCGCGCGCCGACCCTGCCCGATGCGGGGCTCCTCGCCGCGCTGGAGCCGCGCGATGTTCGCCCGGTGCCGCAAGACGACGAGGGCGGCGATGCCGATCGTCACGATGAGGACCGGCATGGCGTGCACGACCCGCGCGTTCGGGTCGTCGCCGCCGTCGCGCACGAGCATGATCGTCATGAACGCGATCGGGACGACCTGGGCGGCGACGATGCTCGCCAGCGAGATGTAGCGACTCACCGCGAGGACGCACAGCCAGGCGGCGAGGGCGAGCAGCAGGGGAATCGTCAGGATGTTCCACATCGCGACCATCGAGCCGAAGCCGGTCGCGACGCCCTTGCCGCCGCGGAAGCCGACGAAGGGCGAGAACATGTGTCCCGCGACCGACGCGACGGCGACGGCGAGCCAGGCCCACTGCGCCGTCGGTTCGACCGCCGCGACCGTCGCACCGAAGACCCCCTGCACGAGTCCCGCGGCGACGACCGGCCCGGCGCCCTTCGCGGCGTCGAGCGCGAAGCACAGCAGGCCGTACGGTCGCCCGAGCACCCGCGAGACGTTCGTCGCGCCGACGTTGCCCGAGCCGTGTCGGCGGATGTCGACGCCCTTCGCCCGCCCGATGAGCAGGGCGAACGGAATCGACCCGCTCACGAACCCGAGCACGATGAAGCCGATCCAGATCATGCCGCGGACCCTCCCGGACGTGCCGGCGGACGATCGCGCAGCGCCGCCGTCGTGACGAGCATGAGCACGCCCAGCATCGTCGACTGCATGTCGTAGCACTCGAAGTTCATCCCGACGAGCCAGGCGACGACCACGAACAGGTGCCCGTCCGCGTACGCGTGGTCGTTCCGCATCCGGACCGTCCGCACGAGCAGCAGCACGACGAACGCCGCCGCAAGCCCGCCGCCGATGAGACCGTACGACGCGAGCAGGTTCAGCGGCGTCGAGTGCGGATGATCGCGCTCCATGAACGCCTGGCTCTGCGGATCCGCGCCGACGGCGTCGCGATAGATCGAGGTCTCGCGGTACGCCGCCGGGAACCCGCCGGCGCCGACGCCGCGGATCGGATGGGCCCGGATGATCGTCGCCGCGGCTCGCCAGAGTCCGACCCGCAGTCCGGCGTCGGTCGTGTAGACGTCCGCCTCGACGGCGGCGGTCACCTCCGTGATCGCGCGGTCGACGCGGGGCATGAGGACGCGCTGCGCGACCGGCCACCCGCCGAGACCGTTGACGAGCACGATGAGCCCGAGCACCATCGCGAGCCGGCGCGCGGGCGGACGCCGGATGGCGATGCCGGCGAGCGCGAGCGGCATCGTCACCGCC
>JAGQOI010000130.1 GCA_020427625.1 Phycisphaerales bacterium
CGGACGCTCGCCGTGGGTCTTCCGACTCATCCTCGACGACAAGACCCGCATGGTCGTCGCCGCCCTCGCCGACGACCTGTGGATCGCGTTCAACCCGGCGAACGCCGCGATCGAACGGGCCTGGAGCGGCGACATCGACTACCGCGGCAAGGTGTGGGACTTCAGCCAGGACAACCCCATGACCCGCGGGACGACCTATCTCGCCGCGAGCGGCACCGTGCTCCAGGCGCCGTCGCCCGCGTCGATGACCGACGCCTGGACCGCCCGCGACGTGATCGAGTTCGACGGCGTCTGGCGCTTCATGGCGACCGACGCGACGCTCACCCTGCCCGTCGTCGACCTCAGCGGCACGCGCGACGTGATGCTCAGTTTCGACGAGTGGTCCCGCGGCGGATCGTTCCGCGTCGACGTCTCCGACGACGGCGGCGCCACCTGGGCCGCCCAGACCTTCGACTCCACCCGTCACGGACACAACGACACCGAGTGGCAGTGGAACATGAAGCGCATCGCGACGAACTCGGCGCGCACGCGCATCCGGTTCGTCCAGACCGACGCCGCCCATGAGAAGTCGCTCCGCAACATCCGCCTCCGCGGGAGCGCCGACCGGTGGACCGTCGATCGCCACGGCACGACGTCGCGCGTCGACATCGACTGGCGCGGCTACGACCGCATCCGCGACGAGCGCGTCACGTTCCGGTTCGACCTCCGGCTCGACGGCGCCGTCGTCGCCCGCGTCGAGATGACGCCCGAGCGCATCGCCGACGGACTCGGGCGCCCCGCGCTCTCGCAGCGCATCGTCCTCGCCGACGTCGCGCCGGACACCGTCGTGCGCCTGCGTCTCGACACCGAACCCACCGGGTTCCTCGCCCGGACGACGCTCGACGGTCCCGCGGTCCTCCGCACCCTGGACCGCGCCCGCTGGATCGAGTTCGAGGGCGAAGACGTCACCCTCACCACGACCTGGACCGTGATCGGGGACTGAACCATGCGACGGACCGCCACGACCCCATCGCTCGCCGCGATCCTCCTGTCCGCGCTCGTCGCGACGATCGTCACGACCGGTCACGCGATGCAGGACGCCGACGAGGGTCTCATGCCCGGCGCGACGATCGATGTCTACGACATCGGTGCCGCGCTGGATCGGATGCCGACGATCATCGACGGCCAGACGCCGAATCTCTCCGTCGACGTCGCGACGATCGACCGCGTCGGCCCGTGGGAAACGCCGTTCGGGCCGCTCGCCGAGCGGTTCTGCGGGACGGCGCGAGGGTGGATCGTCGTCGAGCAGCCGGGCTCGTACGTGTTCCGCGTGATCGCCGACGACGGCGCGGCTCTGCACATCGACGAGGCGCTCGTCACCGCGACCGTCGAACCCGGCCGCTCGATCGCCGACGGTCGCGTCGAACTCGACGCCGGTCATCATCCGTTCCGGCTCGATTTCTACCAGAACGACGCGTCGGTCGAACTGCACCTGCTCTGGCGTCCGCCGGGCGCGACGACGTTCGCGACGGTTCCGACCCGGGCGCTGCGCACCGAGGTCGGCCAGACGCACGTGTCGTCGCCGGGCCCGAAGCGCTGGTACTTCCCCAGCGCCGCGGGTGCGGGCCTGATGCGCCCGGGGGACGGACGTCCGCTCGAAGGCGTGCATCCGTCGTTCACGCTGGAGACGTTCCGTCCGGTGGACTACCAGCCGGCGGTCGGCGGGATGGCGTTCCTGCCGGACGGGCGGCTCGCGATCTGCACGTGGGATCGCACCGGCGCGGTGGACATTCTCGATCATCTCGACGGTCCGCCCGAGGACGTCACGATCACGCGCTTCGCGTCCGGACTCGGCGAGCCCCTCGGTCTCGCGTTCGTCGACGGCGACCTGTGGGTCGCGCAGAAGCAGGAGATCACGCGCCTGCGCGATCTCGACGGCGACGGCGTCGCCGACCGCTACGAAGCCGTCGTCTCCGGGTGGCCGGCGTCGTTCAACTACCACGAGTTCACCTTCAATCTCGTCGCGAAGGACGGCATGCTCTGGGCGACGACGTCCGTGCCGCTGAAGTCCGGCGTGACGATGTACGTGCCCGGCAGCGACGGCGCGTTCGCGGTCCCGAACGGGCCCGGCTCCCTCCTGCGCATCGATCCCCGCGCCCGCACGTGGGCGATCGTCGCGACCGGCCTGCGGACGCCCAACGGACTCGGCATCGGGCCCGACGGCGAGTTGTTCGGGGCCGACAACCAGGGTTCGTGGCTGCCGTGCTCGCGCCTCAACCATCTGCACGAAGGCGGGTTCTACGGACATCAACTCGTCCCCGACGGACAGCAGCCGACCGAGCCGCCCGTGCTCTGGCTGCCGCACGGCGAGATCGGCAACTCGCCGAGCGAACCGGTGCTCGTGCGCGACGGTCCGTACGCCGGACAGATGCTCTTCGGCGACGTCACGCACGGCGGCGTCAAGCGGGCGTTCATCGAGAAGGTCGACGGGCGCTACCAGGGTGCCGCGTTCCGATTCACGCAGGGCGTCGAGGCCGGCATCAACCGGCTCGCGTGGGGACCGGACGGCGCGCTCTATCTCGGCGGCATCGGCAGCAACGGCAACTGGAACCATCGCAACCGGAAGTTCGGACTCCAGCGCCTCCGGCCGAACGGCACGTCGACGTTCGAGATCCTCGCCGTGCGGACCCGCGCGGACGGCTTCATCATCGACTTCACCCAGCCCGCCGACGCGATGACGCTCGGGGACGTCGAGCACTACGCGATCCAGCAGTGGCGCTACGCACCGACCATCGAGTACGGCGGACCGAAGCTCGACGTCGAGACGCTCCGGCCGGCCGCCGCGCTCGTCGCGCCCGATCGCACGCGGGTCTTCCTCGCCGTTCCCGGACTCACCGCCGGGCGCGTCGTGCACCTGCGTCTGCGCGACATCGTGAACGACGCGGGTGAACCGCCGTGGAGCACCGAGGCGTGGTACACGCTGAACGCGCTCGGCGCCGAGGCCGGTCCGGGGTTCCTCCCGCGCCCGGTCCTCGCCGCCGCGAGCGCCGCCCGCACGCTCGAGGCCGAACATGCATCGTACGACGGGCCGCGCGCGTCGACCGAGTGGAGCGGCTGGAGCGGCGACGGCTATCTCGACTTCCAGCAGCCGCGCGACGAGTTCGTCGACTGGACGATCGACGTCGGCACCTCCGGACGTCATCGCCTGTCGATCCGCTACGCGAACGGCACGGCGAACGAGGATCGGCCGCTGCGGCTGGAGGTGGACGGCGTCGCCGTGACCGAGGCGCTGCACTTTCCCGTGACGGGCGGGTGGACGAACTGGTCGGACGTCGACGTCGAACTCGATCTCGCCCGCGGGCCGCACCACGTGCGCCTCGTCGCGACCGGCGCGAGCGGCCCGAACATCGACGCGCTGCGCGTGACGGCGCTCGACACCGCGCCGCCGCCGCCCGGCGCGACCGTGCTCTTCGACGGCGTCGACGTCTCCGCCTGGCGCACCGCCGACGATCGCGACTGGCCGGTCGAGGACGGCGCGCTCGTGGTCGGGCGCGGCGACCTGCTGAGCCGCGAGACCTTCGAGGACGTCCTGCTGCACGTGGAGTGGAACGCGCCGCCCGGCGGACGCGGACAGCTCGCCGGCAACAGCGGCGTGAAACTCATGCGCCGGTACGAGGTCCAGATCCTCAATCACGCGGCCGGCGCCGACGAACCCGCATCGACCGACGCCGCCGGCGCGATCTACGGACGGCGACGGCCGGACCACGACGCATCCCGCGAGCCCGGCGCCTGGCAGACGTACGACCTCCGGTTCCGCGCGCCGCGCTGGCGCGACGGTGCGAAGATCGAGGACGCGCGGCTCACCGTCGCGTGGAACGGCGTGATCGTGCACGACGACGTCGCCCTGTCGCGGGGCACCGGTCAGTCGCCGCTCGATGAGACGCCGGGTCCGGACTCGATCCTGCTCCAGGCGCACGCGACGGCCGCGGACGGCCCGGTCCGCTTCCGCACCATCTGGATCCTGCGCCCCCCTCGCCTCGTCGACGCGCCCGACCTCATCACCACCGTCGGCGCCCCGGTCGCGCACGTTCCGACGACGAGCGGCGGCGCGCCGGCCTGGTGCGTCATCACCCCCCCGCTGCCGGACGGGCTGACGTTCGATGCGGCGACCGGCGCGATCAACGGCGCGGCGACGGCGCCGGGCCGGTCCACGCACCGCCTGCTGCTCATGAACGCGGCCGGGACGGCGGAAGGTCGGTTCACGATCACCATTGCCGCGCCGACGGCGAGATGATCCAGCGCAGGCCGCTGCGTCGCGACGGCAGGTCCTGATGCACGGTCACGCCGGGTCCGGACGCGGGCACGACGAAGACCTCGCGATCGCCGAAGATGCCGTCGTCGGGCTCGCCGGGCATGATCATCCGGCCGCCCGCGAACGTGATGCTCATCGCGATCGCCTGCCCATCCGGTCGCCAGGCGATCTGCGTGCCGAGGTGCGCGTACAGGCGCTCATCGAGCGAGAGGAACGTGCGCGTCTCGCTCGTCCCCGTCGTCATGTCGCGCACGACGAGTTCGCCGACGGTGCTGTACGCGAGCTTCGTGCCGTCCGGACTCCACGCGACGTCGGTGATGTGCAGCCCGGTCGCGATGGTCTCGCGCACGCCGTCGCGCCAGATGACGAGATCGGAGAACTCCTGCTTGCCCTTGCGTTCACGCATCGTCACGAACGCGACGCGACCGTCCTTCGACACGCGCGGCATCCACGATCGCGCATCGTCGCTGATCGTCTGCTCCGTCGGCGGCGCGGCATCGACGTCGACGAGACACACCCGCTGCTCATGCCGCGTGTCGCGCACGGACACGAGCTGCCGACTGTCGGGCATCCACTGCATGTCGTAGCGTCGCACCGCATCGCGCGCCAGAACGATCGGCGGGGCGCCGTCGATCGGCACGACCCGGATCTCCCGCTCCTCGGTCACGCCCGGGTTGAGGTCCGTGATCTCCACCCGACGCCGCCCGTTCGGCGATACGAGGATCAACGCCGGCACGTCCACCTCGGCGCGCTCGCCGGTCGGATCGATCCGGACCGAGCGCGGCGTACTCTCCACGAGCAGCGACCATGAGGCCGCCTCGTCCTGCTGCGGGGCGGCGACGGCCAATGCGAGACCACACGTGAGGGCGAGGATGGACATGATGATTCTCCCTGGCATGCTCCACACTGTACGATGACGCCGCCGCGATCGTGTCACATTCTCGTCACGATGCCGCGGCCGGTGGAGGAGACCCGATCATGCCCCCTGCGCTTCGTCACGGCGTGCTCCTGCTCGTGGTCCTGGTCCTGTGCGGCGCCGCCCGCCTCAGCGCGGGCGCCCCGAACATCGTGCTCGTCATCGTCGACGATCTCGGCTGGCGCGACCTCGGATGTCAGGGCAGCGACTACTATGAGACGCCGAACATCGATCGTCTCGCGGCCTCCGGCATGGCGTTCACGCAGGCGTACGCGAACGCCGCGAACTGTGCGCCGTCCCGAGCCGCGCTGCATTCCGGCCAGTACCCGCCGCGCACCGGGGTCTACACCGTGGGCAGTCCGGATCGCGGGAAGACGACCGAGCGCCGGCTCCTCACGCCGCGCAACGAGACGGTCCTGCCCGCGGACGTCGTGACGATCGCCGAGCGTCTCCGGCGCGCCGGCTACGCGACGGGTCACTTCGGCAAGTGGCATCTCGGCGCCGGTCCGACGGACGGTCCGCTCGGCCAGGGCTTCGACGTGAACGTCGGCGGCAACGCCGCCGGTCACCCGAAGTCGTACCGCAGCCCGTACGGCAACGCCGATCTGCCGGACGGTCCGGACGGCGAGTTCCTCACGACGCGTCTGACCGACGATGCGATCCGCTTCATGCGCGAGCGTCGAGCCGGGCCGTACTTCGCCTGCATGTCGTACTACGCCGTGCACGCGCCGATCCAGCCGGAGGCGGAGCGCCTCGCGCACTTCCGCGCGAAGACGCGGGGCACCATGCACACCCATCCGGGCTATGCCGCGATGATCGGCACCGTCGACGCCGCCGTCGGGCGCCTGCTCGACGCGATCGACGCCTCGGGTCGGCGTGACGACACGATCGTCATCTTCATGTCGGATCACGGCGGTCTCGGCACCGTCACGACGATGGATCCGCTGCGCGGATCGAAGGGCATGTTCTACGAGGGCGGGCTGCGGATTCCCCTGTTCGTGCGCTGGCCCGGACAGGTCGACGCGGGCTCGCGCTGCGACGACCCGGTGATCGGGCTCGACCTCTACCCGACGATCGCGGCGATGGCGGGCATCGTTCTGCCGGACGATCAGCCGCGCGACGGCATCGATCTCACGCCGCGCCTGCGCAAGACGGGCGCGCTGCCCGAACGCAGCCTCTGCTGGCACTTTCCCGCCTACCTCGAAGCCCCGCGCGCCATGGGCATCGGGTCGTGGCGGACGACGCCGTGCGGCGCGATCCGGCGCGGCGACCTGAAGCTCATCGAGTTCTTCGAGGACGGTCGCCGGGAACTCTACGATCTCGCGACCGACATCGGCGAGACGACGAACCTCGTCTCGTCGCGACCGGACGATGCCGCTCGCCTGCACGCCGAGCTCGTCGCGTGGCGCCGCGCGATCGAGGCGCCGGTGCCGACGACGCCGAACCCGCGCTTCGTCGCACCGGTGCTCGCCGCCGCGACCGCCGCGACGACGACCCGTCCGCCGAACATCGTCTACATCCTCGCCGACGATCTCGGGTACGGCGAGGTCGGGTGCTACGGGCAGACGAAGATCGGCACGCCGAACATCGACGCGATCGCCGCGGCGGGGGTTCGGTTCACGCAGCACTACGCCGGCAATGCCGTCTGCGCCCCGTCGCGCTGCTGCCTGATGACCGGTCTGCATCCGGGTCACGCGCACGTGCGCGACAACAACGGCGCGCCGGTGGTCGGTCAGGAGCCGCTGCCCGACGCCGTCGTCACCGTCGCCGAGCGACTCAAGGCGCTCGGGTACACGACGGGGTGCATGGGCAAGTGGGGACTCGGCGGCCCGGACACGAGCGGCCTGCCGAATCTCCAGGGCTTCGATCACTGGTTCGGCTATCTCGACCAGTGGAACGCGCACTCGCACTATCCCGCGTACCTCTGGCGCAACCGCGAGAAGATCATGCTCGACGGCAACCGCGACGGCGCGCGCGGGCAGTACTCCCAGGACCTCATCACCGCCGAGGCGCTCGACTTCATCCGCGAACGTCGCGACGATGAACCGTTCTTCCTCTACGTCCCCTACTGCATCCCGCACGTCTCGCTGCACGTGCCGGAGGATTCGCTCGCGGAATACAAGGGACGCTGGGAGGAGACGCCCTATCCGGGCGCGCACTACGCGGGACACGAGACGCCCCGCGCGGCCTACGCCGCGATGGTGTCCCACATGGACCGCGACATCGGACGCATCACGGCGCTGCTCGCCGCGCGCGGCCTCGACGACGACACGATCGTCATCTTCACGAGCGACAACGGCCCGACCTATGCCGGCGGCGCCGACTCGACGTTCTTCGAGTCCACCGCCGGCCTGCGCGGCCTGAAGGGCAGCCTGTTCGAGGGCGGCATCCGCGTGCCGTTCGTCGCGCAATGGCCCGGTCGCATCCCGCCGGGCACGACGTCCGATCACGTCTCCGCCTTCTGGGACATGACGCCGACGTTCGTCGAACTCGCCGGCGGCGCGGCACCGACGGAACTCGACGGCATCTCCATGCTGCCGGCCCTGCTCGGTCAGGACGAACGCCAGCGTCGACACGGCGCGCTGTACTGGGAACTCGGTCGCGCCCAGGCCGTTCGCGCCGGGCCGTGGAAACTCGTCCGCCAGACCAACCAGGCCGGAGACACCACCGCCATGCTCTTCAACCTCGACGACGATCGGAACGAGGAACGCAACCTCGCCGACGCGCGGCCCGAGATCCTCGACCTCATGCTCCGCCTCGCCCGCGAAATGCGACGGCCGTCGGACATCTTCCCGTCGCCGTACGACGACGGACGCTGACCATGCGCCGCGCGACCGCCATCGTCGCCTTCGCCCTCGCCGCGACCGCCGCCGCCGACACGTTCGACAGCGCCTGGGTCGACGACGTCGATCGCATCTGGGTCGGACCGTCGTACTGGGCGAACCGTCTTCAGGACTGGCGCATCGCCGACGGGTGGCTCACGTGCGTCGACGATGCCGCGCAGCCGCTGCGGACCGTGCACCTGCTCACCCACCGCCTGTCCGAGCGCAACGACTCGTCGCAGTCGTCCGTCGAGATCGACTTCGACGGCGATCGGCGCGACCTCGCGCCGGATGCGTTCGGCGGCCTCATGCTCGGCGCCGGCGGCGCGACCATGGACCATCGCGGCGCCGCCGTGATCCACGGCATCTCCGGTCGCGGGAACGGCTTCCTCGTCGGACTTCGTGCCGACGGGCGGGTCTTCATCCACGACCTCGAACAGCCGCTCCCGATCGACACCGATGAGCCGCCCGGAAGTCTCCCGCGCGACACGTGGACCATCGCCGGCGCGGACAGCGACGAGCCCGGCCAGCCGGCGCTCAACGCGATCGACGACGATGCGACCACCATCTGGCACACCGCGTGGCGCGAGCGGCGCGACGAGCATCCGCACGAGATCATCATCGACACGAACGCGCCGTCGACCTTCGACGGTCTTGCCTGCCTGCCGCGCCAGGACTCGTCGTCCGGGCGGGTACTCGCCTACCGCATCTTCGTCGGCGACGCACCGGACGCGTGCGACACGCTGGTCGCCTCGGGCGTGTTCGAGGACGGTGCCGCGCGACAGGACGTCACGTTCGATCGGGTCACCGCGCGCTGTGTCCGGTTCGTCGCCGACTCCGCGCCCGGGGGGCGTCCGGCGACGGCGATCGCCGAGTTGTTCCTCGTCGACAGCGCGTTGATCGATCGGGCCCCGCAGGACCGCGCGCCCGAGGGATCGGCGCGCCTGCGGGTCTCGGTGAAACGGATCGCGCCGGAGACGGTGCTGATCGACGCGATCGCCCTCGCCGCCGACGGCCGCCGGGTGCTCGATCGCGTCAATGCCTTCGTCACCGCCGATCGCATGATCGGCACCCTCGCGCTGGTCTCGCATCCGGGCGCGGCGTCGCGGGGCCGACCCGGGCGGGCGCGGTTCCGCGACTGGCACGTCACCGGACCGGACATCGACGCGCACCCCGCCGACGCGCTCGGGCCGATCCTCTCCGCGCAGTACACGCTGAGCCGACGCGTGCTCAAGGTGACGGCCCAGTGCATGCCCCTCGGCGCGCGGGACGGCGCGACGGCGGCACTCGAGACGTTCGACGGTACGACGTGGCGCCGTGCCGCGGAGGTGCCGATCATCACGCCGGGCTGGACGGCGACGTTCCGCATCGAGGACTGGGACGACACGCGCGACACGCCGTACCGCATCGTGCACGATACGACGAACCGGCGCGGCGGCGCCGTGCGCTCGACCTACGAAGGCGTGATCCGACACGATCCCGTCGAGCGGGACGTCATCGTGCTGGCCGCCCTGTCGTGCAACCACAACAACTCGCACAACCTCGCCGGCGGCTGGGGCGCGACCGACGGTTCGAAGATCGGCGACTGGCCCGGCCTGCTGTGGTTCCCGCATGCGGATCTGACCGCCCGCGTCTCCGCCCATGCGCCCGACCTGCTGTTCTTCGCCGGCGACCAGATCTACGAAGGCGCGAGCCCGTCGTTCGCCGACCGGCGGCACCTCGAACTCGACTACCTCTACAAGTGGTACCTCTGGTGCTGGGCCTATCGCGACCTCACCCGATCCACGCCCGCCGTCGTCATTCCCGACGACCACGACGTCTACCAGGGCAACGTCTGGGGCGCCGGCGGGCGTGCCGCGCGCCGGCAGGAGGAAGGCGGATACGTCCAGCCCGCCGAGTTCATCCGCATGGTCGTCCGCACGCAGACGAGCCACCTGCCCGATCCGTTCGACCCCACGCCCATCGAGCAGGACCTGCCCGTCTACTACACCGACCTGGTCTGGGGACGCGTGTCGTTCGCGGTGCTCGAAGACCGCACGTTCAAGAGCGGCTGCCTCGATCCCGCCCTGCCGCCGTCCGGCACCGGCCGACCGGATCACTTCAACGACCCCGACTTCGACACGCGCAACCTCGATCTCCCGCACCTTCGTCTTCTCGGCGATCGACAACTCGCGTTCCTCGATGCATGGGCGCGGGACTGGCGCGGGGCGGACCTCAAGGCCGCGCTCTCGCAGACCGTCTTCGCCAACCTCGCGACGCATCACGGCAAGGGACTTCAATCGCTCATCGCGGATCTCGACTCGAACGGCTGGCCGCAGACGGGCCGGAACCAGGCCGTCGCCGCACTGCGGCGCGCGCTCGCGCCGCACATCGCCGGCGACCAGCATCTCGCGACGCTCGCGCGTCACGGGATCGAGGCGCATCGCGACGCCGGCTGGTCGTTCTGCATGCCGGCCGCGGCGAACTTCTACCCGCGCCAGTGGCTTCCGCCGCGCGACGGTGCGAATCGCGCGCCGGGCGAGCCGCCGTGGCTCGGCGATCACGTCGACGGGTTCGGCAATCTCGTGACGATGGTCGCGGTCGCGAATCCGCGCGCGTCCGGACACGAGCCCCGGGATCTTCACGACGGCATGGCCGGATACGGGATCGTGCGGTTCGACCGGCCCGGACGGTCGGTGACCTTCGAGTGCTGGCCGCGCTGGGCGGGTCCGTCCGACGATGCGCAGCAGTTCCCGGGCTGGCCCGTGACGGTCGCCCAGCGCGACGGGGACGGTCGCCCGGCGCTCGGACCGCTGCCGGAGATCGTCCTGCGCGGCCTCGCGGACCCCGTCGTGCGCGTGACCGACGAGACGACGGGCGAGCTCATCGTCGCGTTCCGGGCGCGCGGCGACGTGCTGCGTCTGCCGGCGATCACGGCGGGTCCGTTCACGATCGACGTGGGCGATCCCGATCGGGACTGGTGGCAGACGCTGACGGGCGTTCGTCCCGGCGCGGATCGCATCGAACTCATCTTCCCCCCGCGCAACGACGCGCCGAATCGGTGACAATGACGACCATGATGCAGCGCTTCACCATCGTGTCGGCCGCGATGCTCGTCTTCGTGCTCGCCGCCTGTTCGTCGTCACCGAAGCCGAAGAAGAAGGTCGTGCCGCCCCCGCCGCCGCCGACGCAGGTCGTGGTGCTCGGCACGATCCACGGCCAGCACCGCACGAGCGAGTTGTACGGCACGGCGCAGCTCTCCGAGATGATCCGCCAGTTGCGTCCGACCCGCGTGCTGTGCGAGATCCCGCCGGACCGGTTCATGGTCGCGCTCGACGAGTTCGAGCGAACCGGAACCGTCACCGAGGCCCGCGTCAGCCAGTTTCCCGAGTACGTCGACGTCCTGTTCCCGCTGACGAAGGAGATGGACTTCGACATCATCCCGTGCGCGGCATGGACGCAGGCGATGAGCGACGAACGCGCCGCCGCCCTGGCCCGACTGCGCACCGAACGTCCCGAGGATTCCGCGACCGTGCAGGAGGCGCAGCAGCAGGCGGAGCGTCGGATCGCGGCGGGCGGCGATCCGAACGATCCGCGATGGATTCACACGCGGCCGTACGACGACATCGTGCGGGCCGGCATGACGCCGTATGCCGCGCTGTTCGACGTGGATCTCGGCGCCGGCGGCTGGACGGCGATCAACGAGGCGCACTGGGCGTTGCTGAGCGCGGCTCTCGACGATGCGAAGGACACGGGCGAGCGCGTCGTCATCATGTTCGGCGCCTGGCACAAGTACTGGATCCTCGACCGGCTCCACGAGCGCCCCGACGTCCTCGTGATCGATCCGATCCGCTTCATGCCCTGACGACTCGCGAGACCTCATCCCATGACCCAGACGTTTCACGGCACGACCATCCTCTCGGTCCGCGACGGCGCGCGCGTCGCGATCGCCGGCGACGGGCAGGTGACGCTCGGCGCGGCCGTGCAGAAGGCGGACGCCCGCAAGGTCCGGATGCTCGAGGGACTCGGCGCCGAGGGCGCCGGCGTGCTCGTCGGGTTCGCGGGCTCCGTCGCCGACGCGTTCGCGCTGCTCGAGCGGTTCGAAGCGAAGCTCAAGGCGTCGCCGGCGAACCTCATGCGGGCGGCGATCGAACTCGCGAAGGTCTGGCGGACCGATCGCGCGCTGCGCCGGCTCGACTCGATGCTCATCGTCGCCGACCGCGCCTGCACGCTCATGATCTCCGGGCAGGGCGACGTCATCGAACCCTCGGACGGCATCTGCGCCATCGGCTCCGGCGGGTCGTTTGCGCTGTCCGCCGCCCGGGCCCTGCGACGGCGCACCGACCTCGATCCCGCCGGCATCTGCGCCGACGCCATGCAGATCGCCGCCGAGATCTGCGTGTACACGAACGAGCACATCATCACGCTGACGCTGGACGGCTGAGGGCGCGTCATGGCGCGACGACGTTCCCGCCGCCGTTCCCGCCGCCGACGGCGCCCGGCGCCCGCCGTCGCGCACGGGTCGACGGTCCTCGCGACGCTCACCGTCGGCGGACTCGGCCTCGCCCTCGGCATCCTCCACCTCATCGGGCCGGTGCCGGCGCTCGCGGTGCCCGCGTTGTGGGTGCGGTCGCATCGCGTGCCGGTGGTTCTCGGACTCATCGCGCTGGCGACGGCCCTCGGCGCGTCGGTCCTGCTCGCGACCCGGCCCCGGCTTCGCTGGGTCGCGATCGTCGCCTGGATCGCCGGGATCGTGGCGGGCGGGGCGCTCTATGCGGATCGGATCGGCACGATCGCGACCACCATCCTCCGACATGGCGGTTGAGCTTCATCCGTCGTCGCCGCCGGCCGATCTCTCGCGACATGACGCGTTGGATCAACCGGGTCGTCGATGCCCTGCGCCCCGAGTCGGACTCGGAGCGCGAGGTGCGCGCCGTGCTTCAGCAGGCGGTGAACCGCCGCCTGCCGCTCGAGCTCATCGTGACGACCCGCGACGGCTCCGATCCGCCGTACGTCACGACCATCATCCGCGTCCGGAAGGATGACTTCGTCATCGCGGTGCCGCACGGCGGGCCGATCGGCACGACGCTGTACGACGGACAGGTGTTCACCATGGCGCTCAGCGCGGGACGGGGACGACACGTCGGCACGACCCGCGTGCTGGGCCGCCACAAGTCGACGGACGGCGGACGCCCGTTCATCGGCTACGCGATGGCGATCCCGGCGGCACTCGACCTCCGGGAACGGCGCGAGTTCCACCGGATCTCCGTCGGCTTCGACATCGCGCCGGCCGCGACCCTGCACGTCACGAACTCGGACCTGGGCCCGATCGAGGGCATCATCCAGGACCTCAGCATGGGCGGCGCGCTCATCCGCTGCGCGGCCCGGTACCCGCGCCTCGCGCCCGGCATGCAGGTGTGCGCCCGCCTGTCGTTCCCGGACCCGATCGGTCAGGTCCTGGAACTCGCCGAGATCGCGCACGTCTCCCCCGCGAAGCAGAGCGAGCAGATGCTCGTCGGACTCCGCTTCGCGCGGCCGAACGAGAAGCTCGGCACCCTGCTGCGCACCTTCGACCTTCGACGCGCCACCCGACGTCACTCGGCCTGAGAGACGTCCGGCGACGACTCGGCCCGCGCCGCCGCCCGCTCGGCGCGCCGCACCGCCCGGTATGCCTCCCGTGCGATCGCATACTCGCCGGGCCCGTCGCTGATCTGCGGATCGCGACCCGCACGACAGTCATCGAAGATGATCTGAAGATACGGGCGGCACCAGCCGCAGCCCGTGCCGGCGCCCAGACAGTCCGACAACTGCGAAGCGACCGCCGGACGCTCCCGACGGGCGTAATTCGTCAGCTTGCGGAGACTGACGTGATAACACAGACAGACGTGATCCTCGGGCTGCATGGCTGGTCGAGGATAGCGCCGATGCGTCGCCGCGGCGACGAAACGCCCGCCGGAATCGTCACATCGGACCTTCGGCGGCACGCATAATCGAGGCGGTCCGATCCATGGGCCGTCGCGAGATATCGGCCCGCGCGGCACGCCCGGGCGCAGCCGCCGCAACCTCACGTCCGATCCGGCGGTCGAACCCTTCCGCGACCGGCGCGGGGATCGATCTCGGGGCATCTTGAAGGTGAGCGGCCCGCGGACTCCGGAGTCGGGCCCGGCCGCCGAACCCCACGTGACCATCGATAGAAGAGGGAGAGAACCAATGAACACTCGTCGCCTGACCATCGTTGCCGCCGCCCTGTCGTCCCTGGCCGTCGGCTCCGCGACCCTCGCGGACACCGTCGACGTCAACTTCGTCGGCGTCGGCCTCGGACGCAACGTCCGCATCGACCTGAACAGCAGCGCCAAGAACGTGTTCGCGGGCCAGCTCGTGCACAACTTCGCCAACGGCACCGGCGACTGTGCCAGCCTCGCCGGCAACGTGACGACCTTCTGCACCGAGCTCACGCAGTACGTCAACGGCGGCGTGAACGAGTTCGACTGCGTCCAGGTCGAGGACGCGCCGAACACCAACCCGATGGGCACGATCCGCGCGAACGCCATCGGCGACCTCTACGCCTACGCCGCCGGGGCGCAGTTCGCGTCGGCGAGCACGAACGCCAACAAGGACCTCGCCGCGGCGTTCCAGATCGCCGTGTGGGAGATCGCCAACGACTACGACGGCACCTCGGGCAGCCTCGATCTCTCGAGCGGCACGCTGAAGGTGACGAACACCAGCGGCGGCGCCCTCAGCGCGGGGATCTCGACGCAGCTCTCGAACCTGTTCTCCGCCGTCGGACTGAACGCCGGGTTCGCCGGTCTGCGTGCGGTGTCCAACAGCAGCTACCAGGACCAGCTCGTGCTCATCCCGCTTCCCGCGCCCGTCCTCATCGGTCTCGCCGGACTCGGCGCCGTCGTGATCCGACGCCGGCGAATCGCCGCCGCCGGCTGATTCGAGCGGCCGCCTTCCCCCCCCGATCCTTCTCGACCGCACGCGTTCACGGACGCGTGCGGTTGTTCGCGCGCTACGCCTCGTCCAGCTCGCCGACGTACTGATCGAACGAGAACTGCGCGATCCGCGCGATCCACGGCCGACACGACCGCATCGACATCATCCGCCACGCCTCGTGCCCCTCTTCGTTCGCGAAACGCCGGAGGCGACGCACCTCGTCCGACGTCCGCATCGACGGCTCCGATTCGAGGCGCGCGAGCACCTGGTCGAAGAGTGCCGCGTCGGCGCCCGGCCAGGCGCCGTTCGGCTTCGCCCAGTCCCGGTGCAGACCGAGGAACACCCGCTCCGCCGACGCCGGCGAGCCCGTCGCCATCGCGAGCAGCAGCATCGGCGCCCGGAACGGCGCCTCGTCGTCGCCTTCCGTGAACGACCCGATCTCGCCCGCCCGCAGCGCCGCCTTGACGAGCCGGTACATGTTCACGAACCGCTTCGTCTCGCGCGGGGAGCGACCGACGATGCCCGCGAGCTGGCCCATCGCCGTCATCTCCGCGGCACTGAGGTGCAGGCTCGCCGGCGGCGGCACGTGTCGGCGCTGGATCGCGAGATTCACCTTGTCGCGCAGCGCCGTCGCCTCGGCGTCCGCCCGCAGGATCGTGTCCGCGGCACCGAGCGCCGTCGCCTTTGCCGCGCCCGCCGGCGCATCCAGCAGCATGATGACCGGGACCTCGCGCGTGATCGTGTGCGCCTTGAGTTCGCGCAGGACGTCCGGGCCGGCGCGATCGGGCAGCGTCTCGGCGAGGACGATGAGTTCCGGCGCCTCGGCGGTCGCGGTCGCGAACCCGATCGCCGCCGTCGCGGCATGCTCCAGCGTCGTCGTGTCGTCGCCGTAGGCGCCGTCGAGCTCGGTGAACACCGCCGGCGAACCGTCGATGACGAGCACGATCTTCCGACGCTCGGTCGCGGTCCGATCCGTCGTGACACCGGTACCGGCCCCGCCCGTCGACCCGTCCGTCGACCCGCCCGGTCGCCCACCCGTCGACCCACCCGTCAGCCCGGCTCCGCCCGGTCGAGCCGCGCCGCCCGGAGGCGCGGCGCCGGGAGGCGTGCCTCGCGCGGTCGGGGTCCGCTCGCGATCGACGCTGACGAGGTCCGCGATGAGGTCGCGACACCCGCCGACGTTCATCGGCTTCACCCAGAACGGGATCTGGAAGATCTTCTCGAGGTAGTCGCGGGGCGTCGGCATGCCGTTCGCGCCGTTCGACGCCTCGGGGGTCGGCGGCGCCGCGGTGCGCGGCTCGGGTTGCGCGACGAGCAGGTCCTTGTAGTGTTCCTGGAGCGCGAACGACATCCAGCGGGCGTCGACGCCGACGACGACCGTGAACAGCGGGAACGCGAGCAGGAGATGGATCGCCTGGAGCACCTCGACGACCCGCGCCGGCGGACACCGGTCGAGATCGTCGATGTAGAGCACGATCCGGTTGATGCCGAGATCCGGCGGCAGATCCTCCGGCAGGTCCTTCGGCGGCTCGATGATCGACCGGTTGTAGGCGTCGATGAGTCCGCTCAGCGTCTCGAAGTCGCGGTGGACCATGGCGACGATGCCGAGATGACGCCGGTAGTCCTCGCTGCCGGCGCGCTCCTCGATGAAGCGGGCGAGGTGACGTCCCGCCCGCGCCTCGCGCACGTCGCGCATCGCCTGCGCGAACTCGCGCTCGGCCTCGTCCAGCGCCTGCGAGGTCGCGACGACCTCCTCCTTGTGACGATCCACGAGCTGGTCCTGCTCCGCGATCTCACGGGCCCGCTCGCGCTCCGCGGCGTCGAGACCGGCCTGGAGCGCGCCGGAGACCGGACGCGCCTGGTCCAGAATCGTCCGCACCTTGCCCGCACCCTTCGCGGCGAGCGCGACGAGCGACGTGACGACGGCCGCGAACTCGCCGACGCCCGCCACGATCGCGCCGGCTCCCACGCTCGTCGTCAGCGCGAGGAGCGCGCCGCCGCCGAGCACCGCGACCGCGACGACGCCGGGAACGACGACCCACCGGCGGTCGGCGGCGAGTTCGCCGAACATCGCGTTCCAGGTCTCGCGGACCCGACCGGCCGTGGTCTGGAGTTCATGGAGATGGGCGTACACCTGCTGCTGCGTCGTCTGGAGGTCGTCGACGGCGATGCCGATGGAGTCGAGGTGCGCCTTGAGTTCGGCGCCCAGCGGCGTGCTGATCGTGAAGCGCGACCACGCCTCGCATGCGATCGTCATCGCCAGGGCCTTGCGACTCGTCTCGAAGTGGTCCCGGGCGCGTTCCGACTGGGCCCGGGCCTGGCCGAGGCGCTGCCGCGCGTCGAGCGCGGCCGTCACCGCCCGACGACGCGCATCGCGGGCGACCTCCAGGCGACGCAACGTCTGCTCGCGCACGCGGGCCTGCTCGTCATGCGCCGGTCGATGGTGGGCGTTCAACTGATCGAAGATGTGCGAGACGAGGCTCGGCCAGAGACTCGCGTCGACGTAGTGCCACGCGTTGAACTCGATCTGGACGATGTCGCTCCAGCAGTCCGCGGCATAGTCGGGGTGCGTGCGGGCGAGACCCGCGAGCCGGTCCACCTCCTGACGCAGCTTGCCCATGAAGAAACTCTTGCCCGATCCCCAGTTGCCGAACAGACCGACCGACAGCGGCGGCTTCAACGCCCGCGAGGCGAGCAGGTACGCCATCGCCCGGACCTCGTGCATGATGTTCAGCCGATCCTCGCCGAGCACGCCGTCCGCGTTGTAGTGCGCGATGAGCGGGCCGCGACGGACCGGCGACGCCGCGGGATCCGTCGGCGCGGCCGGTCGGCGTTCGGACACGACCCGCCACTTCGCCGAATCGTCCTGGACCGGTGTGCTCACGACCATCGCGCCGAAGAACTCCGTGCGGAGCTGGTCGACGTCGACGCCGATGGCCTCGAGGAGGCCCAGCGCACCGTCCGCGGAATCGGTGCCGCCGAGCCGCAGGATGGCCGCGAGAAGATGCCGCGCGGAAAGGTACTCCTGCGTGTCCTTCGCGACGGCCTGTCGGATGCGATCGGCCTCCTCGATGATCGTCAACGCGTGCGGCGTGACGTACTGGCCGGGCGTGCTCGGACCGGAGGCCTTCGCGGCCGCGTCGCGCACGGCGGCGAGCCGCCGATCGCGCACCTCGACGTAGGGCCTCTCGTGGTCCGGGTACACGCGGGAGGCGAGATAGGACGCGGCCGTGTTCGTCGTGGCGCGACCCACTTCGATCATGCCGAACAGCAACAGGCTCTGGTCCACCGCGATCACCGGCGTCATGCCGCTGACGAGCCCGAAGGCATGGTTGACGGCCCCGCGGGCCGTCGGCGAGAGGTTGAAGTGATCGGTGATGCGGTCGAG
>JAGQOI010000131.1 GCA_020427625.1 Phycisphaerales bacterium
CGCCGGACTCGTCGGCCTGACCTGGGCCCTCGGTCGCGCCATCGGCGGCCCGCCCGCCCTCGCCATCGTCGGGTTCGGCATCGCCATGCTCGCCGGCGGCCTCACCTGGATGGCCGTCGATCGCATGACGGGCCGGAACCGGGAGGACCCGTGATGCCCGCCGATCTCACCCGCCGAACGCCGACGACGGTCGATGATCTCGAGCACGCCAAGGCTCGTCTCCGCGCGGCCGCGCGCCGCCGCCCGACCGCGGCGACCGCGACCACCCGTCCGTCCGCGTCGCTGCTGAATCTCGCTCGGCAGGACCCGGTCCTCGCCTTGGCCGCGACCTTCGCGTGCGCGGGCGTGTTGGGCCCGCTTCGCCTCTTTCGCGTCGCGCGCACGGTGATGCGGGTGATGGCGGTCGGCGCGACGATCACGGCGACGGTCGCGGCCCTTCGTCGCACCACCTCGTCGGCCGGGGATCGCATGTCGGACGACTTCGCCGGCGCGCCGCAGGCGCGGCCGCGGCTCTGATATGATCGCCATGATCCCGTCCTCGCGATGATGCGCATCGGACGGTCGGACCCGATCGGTCCGGGGATCGGCGATCCATGGCGACCTGGAACATCCTCCTCGACATCCTCGTGCTGCTCACGGCCGCCCTGGTCCTGGGGACGCTCGCGGAGACGGTGAAGCAGAGCGCGATCCTCGGCTACCTGGTCGCCGGTACGCTGGTCGGTCCCAACGTGATCGGTCTCGTGAAGGGCGGCGGGCACGTCGCCGGCATCGCCGAGATCGGCGTCGCGCTGCTCCTGTTCTCCATCGGACTCGAATTCTCGTTCACCCGTCTGCGACGACTCGGTCGCGTCGCGCTGCTCGGCGGATCGATGCAGGTCGTCGTCACGATGGGCGCGGCGACGGCGGTCGGGCTTCTGTTCGGGCTCTCCGGCCGAGCCGCGCTCGCCATCGGCGCGATGATCGCGCTGTCCAGCACCGCGTGCGTGCTTCGACTGCTCGTGGATCGCACGGTGATGGAGACGATCTACGGGCGACACACGCTCGGCATCCTGCTGCTCCAGGATCTCGCGGTGATTCCGCTCATGCTGCTCGTCGCGCTGCTCGCGGGCGGCGACACGTTCGGCGCGGCGGCGATCGGGTTGGGGCGCACCGTCCTGCTGGGCGGCCTGCTCGTCGGTGCATTCATCCTGCTGTTTCACGTCATCGTGCCCAGAGTGCTCAACCTCCGGAACTGGGCCCGTCACCGCGAATTCCCGATCCTGCTGGCGATCGTCATGGCGTTCGGTTCGGCGTACGCCGCGCACACCGTGAACCTGTCGCCGGCGATGGGTGCGTTCGTCGCCGGCGTGCTGCTGGGCGGGTCACCGTTCGCGACGCAGATCCGGGCGGACGTCGGGTCGCTGAAGACGCTGCTCGTGACGTTGTTCTTCGCGTCGATCGGCATGCTCGGTCACCCGGCCTGGATCGCGGCGCACTGGCCGACGGTGGTGGCCGTCGTCGCGTTGGTGACGGTCGGCAAGATGGTGATCGTCGCGGGGGTGGTGCGGGGGTTGGGGTATGCGCCGGGCACGGCGATCGCGACCGGTCTGTGCCTGGCCCAGGTCGGCGAGTTCTCGTTCGTGCTCGCCGAGACGGCGCGGGCGGCGGGCACGCTGATCGGGGACGACCTGTTCAACCTCATCGTGTCGAGCACGATCGCGACGCTGTTCCTGACGCCGTTCTTCGTCGCGATGGCGCCGCGGGTCGGGGCGTGGATCGAGGCGCGGCGCGGGGATCCGCCGCAGATCGCCGCCGGTGCCGCGCACGATGCGTCCGCCGGCCCGCGCATCGTCATCGTCGGGTTCGGTCCCGCCGGGCAGTCGGTCGCCGAGGCGTTGTACGGGCGGTATCGCGATGCGATCGACGTGATCGAGCTCAATCCTC
Organism: Phycisphaerales bacterium; assembly: GCA_020427625.1. Taxonomy (GTDB): domain Bacteria; phylum Planctomycetota; class Phycisphaerae; order Phycisphaerales; family SM1A02; genus JAGQOI01. The sequence continues at coordinate 1,924 of JAGQOI010000131.1, forward strand.
CGACGGCGGCGACCGCGCGTCGGATGGGCCTGCGCGTGCACATCGGCGACGCGACGAGCCGCGACGTGCTCGAACACGTCGGTCTCGCGCGGGCGGCGGTGCTCGCGATCACCATCCCGGACCCGGCGGCGACCCGGTCGATCGTGCACATGGCCCGACTCGTCGCGCCGGACACCTCCATCGTCGCCCGCGCCCGATACCACAGCCGACGCTGGGAGATCGAGTTCGCCGGCGCCCACGTCGTCGTCGACGAGGAGTCCCACGTCGGACTGCGCGTCGCCGCCATGACCCGACGATTCCTCAACGAATCGGCGCGGGCGGACCCGCCGAAGGAGGCATCGTGACCGCGCGGCTCATTCGGTTGCGCCGTCCGGCGGTCCTGTCGATGATCGACGAGCCGTTCGTGCCCGACGACGCCCATCTCGACGAGATCGATCGTCGCTGGGCGACCCTCTGCGCCGAGAATCCCGCGTACTTCGACGGACGCGTCCTGCACGTCCTCGGCGTCCATCGCAACGGCGCCGGCGGCGCCGTGCTGCACGTCGCCGACTGCGCCTACCGGTTTCACGCGACCCAGGACGACGACTTCGACCTCGGCGTGCGTCCGCTCGGCGTCAAGGGCATCGTCGTCCGCGACGGCGCGGCCCTGTTCGGACGCCGGTCGATGCACGTCGCGAACTACCGCGGCCTGTGGGAGTTCGCGCCCGCGGGCGTCGTCGAGCCCGGCCGCGCGCCCGCCGACGTGATCGTCAGCGAACTCCACGAGGAGACGGGTCTGCGCCCGCGGCGTGATCCCGTGCCCGTCGCGTTGCTCTACGACGACGTGCTGCGCTGCTGGGAGATGGCGTTCCGGCTCGACGTCCAGCCGCAGGGCGACCCGCCGCCGACCGGCGAATACGCGGAACTGCGCTGGTGCCGCCCGGAGGCGATCCCCGACGCGCTCACGCCCATCGCCCGCGCCATGCGCGGGCTGTGGTGACGTCCGCCGCCGCGCGACTAGGTCGACGCGGCCTCGGTGCGGCGCGCCCCGTCCACGAGCGGCGGATCCAGGCGGCGCTCGATCTCGTCCAGCAGGCGTTCGCGGACCCGGGCACGACTGCCGGCGACCTCCGCCGCGCAGGGCGATCGTGGAGCGTCGTCAGTCGGGGCCGTCCGCTGACTCGGCCAGGTTGTGTTGGAGTTTCTGTAGCCCACGGTACTTCCAGTTGTTGACGGTCGTCGTCGGAACTCCCATTGACCGGGCGGCGTGCTCGTAGCTGAGCCCTTCGCAGACGATGAGGCGGATCGCCTCCTGTTCGTCGCGGGTGAGCTGACCCATCCGTCGTTCCAGTTCGGCCTCGCCGAGTCGCTCCGCGCCCGGAGACGTCGAGCCCGGATCGGACGACGAGGCGCGTTCGCGACGAGTCTCCTCGAGGATCCGGAGACGGCGCTGCGTGCGCCCGTATCTCCGCTTGATCAGATTGTCCGCCGCCTTGATGAGATAACTCACGTTGACGGTGATCGTTTCAAGATTCCGCGATTCGAGCAGGCGAACGAAGACCTCCTGGACGACATCCTCCGCCTGGTCCGGCGGAAGCAGTCGACGGGTGAAGCAGTAGACGCGATCGTAGAAGTCATCAAACAGCTGCAGGACGATGCCTGCACGTTCCACCGAGATGCCCACAACTCATCTCCTCGTTCAAGCGACCGGCGTGACGGTCCTGGTCACGACGGAGCGCGGCTCAACAAGGACGGATCAGAGCAGCCTTGCTCAAGACCCGTGCCGCCCCGACCCCAACACGAGGCGACTGGCCGTCGACGACGACCAGGTGTGGATGTATTCCAAGTTCAGCTTCGCCATCCCACCGACGCAGCCGCATCGAACACACTCGTTCCGACGAGAGAAGGCCGTCGGGCCGCGCGCCCTTTCGGTCCATCCATCCAGATCTCATTTTTTCCGAACGCGACCGGAACGCCATCGGTTTCCTACCGGAGATCCGAAAGGCCCCGCCGCGGACACGGATTGTCTCCCGC
>JAGQOI010000132.1 GCA_020427625.1 Phycisphaerales bacterium
AGCCCTCCTCTCCGGCGAGTTCGCGGCCAACCTCCGCATCCTCGTCACCCGCCAGCCGGAGGCCGAACACCTCACGTTCAAGTCCGAGCCCCTCCCGCCGCCGGAAACCGAGGCGACCGGCACGCCCGCCAAGGCCGCCCAGGCCTGATCGAGCATCACCCCCCGAATCCCACGCGGCACGGTCATCGACCGTGCCGCGTTGTCGATCAAGACCCCCGCGGAACCCGGGGATGCCCGAACGCCCGCTCCCGAACGCCCGCTCCCGAACCCCCGCGCACGGCGATCCCGACCTGAAATCCGCGCCGGGCGGCTCCGAACAACCTCGTGAAGGAGTCACGTCATGCCGAACGTTTCCGTCTCCCCCGCCACCGAATGCCGCTGCCGCCGACCCGGGATCTTCGGGATGCTGTTCCGCGGCGTGCTCGTGTATCTCGCTCTCGTCTTCGTGTCGGGCACGCTCATGAACGTCGGGAATCCCGTCGTCCACGAATTCGGCGCGCTCGTCCACACGGTCACCTTCGTCGAGCCGCTCACGCTCTGGCTCGACGCGCACGACTTCCATCGCATCGCCGGCGGCCTCCAGGTCGTCTCGAACGGCGTCCCGTCCGGCTGGCTGCCCGTCTGACCCGCGCCGCCGCGGACGCGTCCGTATCCGTGAACGAACCCTCGCGCCCGAGGCCGTCGCCTCGGGCGTCGTCGTGCGCGCGGGTCGTCGCGCCTCTACGGCTTGATCGTGACGAAGCGGAAGTTCGTGCCGTCCCATTCGATGATCGCCTGGGAGAACTTGACCTCCTTGGCGATGCTCGGATGCAGGCGGCATCGGAAGAGGTTGTCGCCCATCCGCTCGAGCGTCGTCCCCTGACCGGCGAGCCCGATGATCATCCGGTTCAGCGTGACGAGGATGTCGCGCCGGTTCGACTGGAAGAAGCGGAGGAACTCCGCCTTCCCGCCGCCGCGCTCGTCGAGCGCCTCGCGCGTGCGCGGCGACAGGGCCTGGTCGTAGAGCAGGTCGTACTGCTCGGTGTACAGGCAGTCCGCGACGTTCGACAACGCCTGCTCCGGCAGCACCGCGCGGAGGATGACCGTGCCGTCCTCGAGTTCCTCGCGGACCTTGAATCCCTCACCCGGCGTCTCCGCGACCCGCGTCATCGCGCTCTTCGTGCGACGACCCTGCTCGTACACGATGATCGTCCCGTCCTCGAGCACGACCCGGTCCGGCAGCGGCGTCTCGGAGACGCTGTCGTAATAGCCCGGACGGTGATGACGCTCGATCCGGTACGTCTCGCAGCCCGCGCCGAACAGCGAGGCGGCGCCGAGCGCCGCGATCAGCATCAGCCGTGGTCCGCCTCGCATCGTCATCCGACCATCGCCTCCGCGCGGGCGCCGACGCGCACGAGGCGCGGCTCGGGGCAGCCCACCGACCACAACGCATGCGCGAGCAGACCGTCGTCGGACGCCGGGAAATCCGTGCGGGCGTGGGCGCCGCGGGTCTCCGTCCGCCAGGCCGCGGCCCGGCCGAGGAGGGCGGCGACGGTGATCATGTTCTGGACCTCCCACCCGTCGGGTTCGTCGAAGATCTTGTCCATGGTGTACCGGCCCCAGAAGTCGAACATCTCGACGGCGTCGTGCAGTTTGCTGCCGGTGCGGACGATGCCGACGTTGCGCCACATCGCGCTGCGGAGACTGGACCGGACGTCACCGAGATCGATCTCGCCGCCTTCGGAAAGGGGGATGCTGCTGATGATCTGCGACGGGCCGCGCGGACCGTCGGCCGGCGCGATCGACGCGGCGACGCCCGCGCGTCGTCCGAAGACGAGTCCTTCGAGCAGGCTGTTGCTCGCGAGCCGGTTCGCGCCGTGCAGGCCGCTGCACGCGACCTCGCCGCAGACGAACAGTCCGGGCACGGTCGTGCGTCCGTCGAGGTCGCACCACACGCCGCCGACGGTGTAGTGCGCGCACGGGCGGACGGGAATGAGATCGACGCCGGGATCGAGATCGAACTGCGCGAGCAGTCGGGCGAGACCGGGAAAGCGGTCGACGAACCACGCGCTCCCGCGGGCGCGGATGTCGAGGAACACGCACGGATCCTGCGAGCGGGCGAGTTGTTCGACGATCGTGCGGCTGACGATGTCGCGCGGCGCGAGTTCCGCCATCGGATGCGCGGCGACCATGAACCGCTCGCCGCGTCGATCGACGAGGAACCCGCCCTCGCCGCGCACGGCTTCGGTGATGAGCGATCGCGTCGCACCCGCGATGTAGAGCGTCGTCGGATGGAACTGGACGAACTCGACGTCGGCGACGGCGGCGCCGGCACGGAACGCCATCGCGAGTCCGTCGCCGGTCGCGACCTTCGGGTTGGTCGTCTCGCGGAACACCTGGCCCGCGCCGCCGCAGGCGAGGATGGTCGAGCGGGCCCAGATGATCTGGAGGCCGTAGCGGGCGTGATGGGTGATCGCACCGAGGACGTGCGACTCGCGGCGCGAGGCGTCGGCGGGCGGGCCGCTCGTCGAGCGGGTGAGCAGGTCCA
>JAGQOI010000133.1 GCA_020427625.1 Phycisphaerales bacterium
CCCTTCACCGCATCGTCCGCGAGGATGATCCCGAACTCCTCCGAGACCGCCTCCTCCGACGCGGATCCGCCGACGTCGAGGAAGTTGACCGGCTCGCCGCCGTGCAGTTTGATGATGTCCATCGTGCCCATCGCAAGGCCCGCGCCGTTCACGAGGCAGCCGATGTTGCCGTCGAGTGCGACGTAACTCAGACCGAACGTGTTCGCGCGAAGCTCGGACGGGTTCTCGGCGGCCGGGTCGAACAGCGCCTCGATGTCCTTGTGCCGGAACATCGCGTTGTCGTCGAAGTTGAACTTCGCGTCGATCGCGAGCACCTGGCCGTCCGCGTGATCCGCGGTCGGCGGCGTCACGATGAGCGGATTGATCTCGGCGAGAGCCGCGTCCTTCGTGAGGAACAGCTTCGCCAGGCGCAACATGATGTTCACCGCCTGACCCACCTGTCGCCCGGTGAAGCCGAGCCGGAAGGCGACCTCGCGGGCCTGGTACGGCTGGAGACCGAGCAGCGGGTGGAACGGCATCTTGATGATCGCGTCGGGATTCTCCTCCGCGACCTTCTCGATCTCGACGCCGCCTTCGGCCGAGGCGATCAGCGTGTTCGTCCCGCGCCCGCGATCGACCGTGATCGCGAGGTAGTACTCCTTCGCAATGTCGACGCCCGCGGCGACGAGCAGTCGTGTGACCGGCAGACCGGCCGCGCCGGTCTGCGGCGAGACCATGCGGTTCGTCAGCATGAACTTTGCCGCCGCGCGGGCCTCGGCCGCCGAGCGGACGAGTTTCACGAAGCCGGCCTTCCCTCGACCGCCCGCGTGCACCTGCGCCTTGATGACGGCGAGGCCGCATCCGCCGTCGAAGATCGCCTTCGCCTGGGCTTCGGCGGCATCGACGCTCTGCACCATGGCGCCGGCGGGAACGGGAATGCCGGCGCCGGCCAGAAGTTCACGGGCCTGGTACTCATGGACTTTCATCGGCTCAGTTGCTCCGCAGACGGATTCGGGACGTGATTCGAGAACACCGGATCATACGGGCATCGTCGCCGCCGCTCAAAGACGACCTCGGCCCGCGACGCCACCATGCCTCGCCCCCCCCACCGGCATCGACATGGCCGTCCGGCGACGCGGCGTGTGCGATCCCGGCGGATCGTGCGACCAGCGGGGTGACGGGCCTCGATCTCATCCTCCAGGCCATCGAAGGACTGCACGTCCTCGGCGCCCTGCCCGTCGTGCTCCGCGTCCCTTGATCGAGCCGCGCCGGCGATTCCGCGCAATCGCGGCCCTCGACGTATCCGGGAACCGAACCTCGGCACATGCACGTGTTGAGATCGGACATCGCGACCGCGCTCACCGCCCACACCACCCTCCGGGACTGCAGGGAGATGCGTCTCATGCGCACCATCATGCTCAGCGGACTGGCGACGGGACTCCTCGCCGGCGCGCTCGTCGCGTCCGGCGCGGGACCATCCGTCGCATGGTCCATCAACCTCTACGACGCCGGCGCCACGCCCGACTCGTTCGGACCGGCGCCCAACGCCCGACGCATCATGGGGGAGCGCGATCCCAACTTCTTCGTCATCGACGGCCCGGCCAACGGTTCGTTCACCGTCTCGGCCTCCTCCATCGACATCCCGCACGGTGATCCGACCCGCGCCCATGCCGTCTTCCCGCCGGTGAGCGGCACGTTCGACGGCAGCGGTCACGCCGAGATCCGGATCCCGCCGTGGTGGGTCGCCGAGGGCGACCAGTTCACGCTCCGGGCCCACGTCGACGGCGGATCGTCCGGCGTGCCCATCGGCGTCGACGTCGTCCGCACGATGAGTTCGTTCATCGCGCTCGGCATGCCCGTCGGCAGTCTGGCGAACGCCCGCGGCTGCCTCATGGGCATGACGAACGACAGCATCTTCATCGGCAACATCGAATACGCCGTCACCGCGAAGACCGAACTCGGCAACCTCGACGACCTCTCCGAACTCGTCGTCGGACAATCCTGGCTCGTCGTGACCGGCCGCTTCATGGCCGGCGGCGGGTTCGAAGCGACGGAGATCAACCTCGAGAACCTCGAGCAGTACACGCGCCTCGAAGGACGCGTCCAGGGCATCGGTCCCTCCGGACTCGCCCTCATGAACGTGTCCGTCTACGTGAGCCCGAACACGCAGTACTACGACTACGCGACCGGTGAGCCGCGCACGTTCGAGGACGTCGGCGGCGGCATGCCGATCGAGGTCTTCATCGACACGCACGGCACGATGTACCCGGAAGCCGTCGAGATCGCCCTGAACGTTCCGATCGAGCCCGAGCCCGAACCCGAGCCGGAACGCGAGCCCGAGCAGGAGTTCGAACTCCCGCCTCCGCCGTACTGCGGCTGATCCGTCCATCCCCACCAACCCTCACGATCGGGAGGCGCACGTCGTGCCTCCCGGTCGCTTCATTTCGGCGGGAGTGTGCGCACGAACCGGGCCGCGCGATCGATCCACGCCCGCAGCGCCGCGTCGTCGCGCACGCCCGCGGCATCGACGCAGACCATCGAGCGCATCGGGCGCCCGGTGAAGTCCATCGGACGCGTGTGCGGTTCGTCGAGCGCGTCCGCGGCACCGGCGCCCCCGAGGCGCAGGACGAGGTCGGTGTTCGCGATCCCGCAGCACATGTGTCCGTTGATGGTGAAACAGACGCCGCCGAACATGCGGACTTCCTTCACGCCGCGCCGACGGGCCAGGACGGCGCGCACGCGTTGGACGAGTTCGGCATCGGCGGGCATGGCGAGGTCCCCGGAGGCGGGGTCGATCTACAGGCTTCGGTACTCGTCGATCATGTCGCGGACGCCCTCGGGGTCCCGGACGCCGCGCATGTTGATCTCGACGTTGGCGCCCCCGCCGGCGGAGCTGTCCATGCTGATGTCGCCGACGTTGAAGAGTCGCTGCACGACGGTCTGTTCGATGCGGATGTTGCGGATGTGGGTATGGAGGACCTCGCTGGAGTGCTTCGCGAGCAGTCCGGTGCGATGGATGGTGCGCTTGTTCGTGATGACCATGCGGGCGGTGAGGTAGTCGCGGATCCACCACGCGGCCCACCAGGCGCCGGCGGCGGCGGCGATGATAAGACCCGGTCAGAGGGTCCAGTCCGGGACGGTGCTCATGGTGGACGCGGCGAGTTCGAGGGCGATGCCGCCGGCGACGAGGATGACGATGGTCGAGAAGCGCAGCGGATGCGCCCTGAACATCGCCGGGCGGAGCGTCACGACGAGGCGCTCGACGTCGTCTTCCGCCGCCTCGTCGTCGTCGACCGGCCCGGCCTCCCGGGCGACCGGCAGGGCGGGTATCCGGTTTACGTCGCCGCACTTCGGGCACGCGACCTTGCCGCCGGCCTTCGAGGGATCGACGAAGAATTCATGCTCACAGTCGTCGCAGATGATCTGGATCACGTCGCACTCCGATTCCGGTGGCCGATATCACTATACGGAATCCGGAGTCGCGTCTGTGATCTGGACGATGTGAGCCACCGGTCGCCGACACGCCCGGAGGGTGCTCGGGATCGGGGTGGTGACGAGGTGATGACGGGTCGGGAACCCCGGAAGATCGTGGCATCCGACCGGGTCCGACCGTACGATGCGCCGGGGTCGACGCGACGGGACGGACGAAGGAGGGGCCTTCATACGTCATGCCACCGCCCATTGCCGCTCGCTGCCGCGACCACGACTGTTCGCCGGCGGATCCCTGTGGAGCACAGCCTTTCTCCCGCTCTGGGTTCTTCCTCCCTACTGGGCTCACAGGGATCCGCCGGGGACAGTCCGACGCGCCGGGTCGGCCGGGTCGATGCGCGCCCGGGTCGCTCCGGGAGCGCCCGCCGCGTTCGCGCGCGGCGGGATCCGGGACCGACGCGGACGGCGCCGCGACTCAAGCCTCAGAGAGACCGCCGGTCCGCCCGTACGCGCGCGAATCCGGGCAGAATCCGCTTCGACGTGTTCGAACCCCTCCGACGGCGCCGATCGGTCGTGTTCTTGAAAATGAATGCAATCCGGTGAATACCAACCGACATGAATGGGGCGGATGCGGACCCGGATGAATGTGATCGGTCGTCCATCAGCGGACACGTCCGACCCGGGCGCGTTGGGACCGGAGGCGTTCGCCGCGCGATTCGAGACGGCGTGGCGGACGCTCTGGTGCATCGCGGCCGGCGTTCTGGGATCGCCGCAGCATGCCGAGGATGTCGTGCAGGACGCCGCCGTGATCGGACTCCAGAAACTCGGTGACTTCGATCCCGCGACGAACTTCACGGCGTGGATGGGGCGCATCGTGCGGAACCTGGCCCTGAACGACGCCCGTCGCCGCCAGCGTCGCCGGACCTACCCTCAGAACCCGACGACGATCGACGAGACCCGATCCGCGGCCCTGACGACTGCCGATCCGACCCCGATCGACGGGTCCGGCCGGATCGGACCCGGCCAGCACGCCTTCGACGACGAGGTCATGTGCGGACTCCGCCAACTCGACGACACCGCCCGCGCCTGCCTCCTGCTCCGCACCATCATGGACATGACCTACCGCGACATCGCACGAACGCTCGACATCCCCGAGGGCACGGCGATGAGTCACGTGCACCGCGCTCGCCGGAGCCTGCGCGAACACCTCATCCATCGGGACCCGGCCACGACCGCCGCGGGAGGAGACGCCCCATGACGAACCGCTTCGACGCGCGACACGAGGAATTCGACCGGCGTCTCGACGAGCTCGCGGCCGGCGGCGGCGCGATCCCGCCCGAGGCCTTCGCCGACGACGACGGCGATCTCCGCGCCCTCGCCGCCCTCCAGGCGCGACTCGACGCATCGTTGCGCCGACAGTTCAGTCTGCCCGACGCACCGAGTCGCGGCGCGAGTCCCGCGCCCGCGGCGCCTCCGCTCACCCGGGTCCGAGGCGTGTCGTGGACGCATCGTGTCGGCATCGCCGCCGTGATCGTCGCCGGGCTCTTCGGCGCCTGGTCGACCTGGACGCAGGTGCACCAGTGGTGGTCGAAGCCGACGATGACGGTCGCCTACGGCGGCGCGACGTGGTCGTCGGCGACGGCCGCGTACGAGCACCTCGTCGACTCCGAGTTCGCCGAGGTCTGGGTGTGCCCGCGGGAGCGGTTCGTGGACCACACCCGCCGGCGGTTCGGCACCGCCCTCTATGTCGACGTCGACACGGTGCCGGACATCGTCGGGCTCGGGCTCTACGACTGCGGCATCCGGACGACGCCCGCGCTGTGCTTCGTCGCGACGATCGACGAGCACCCGGCGGTCATGATCATCGCGATCACCGCGTTCGTCGATGCGAAGATGTTCGTCGACGGCGACGGCCTGCACGTCCATCGACGCGAGCTCGGACCGTTCTCGCTCTTCGAGGTCTCGCCGGACGAGACGCCTCACCTGCTCGATCACGCCATGATCGTCGACGACGTCGGGTCGTCGGGCGACGAGTAGACGGCGGCGATCCCCCCGCGTCGGCGGCGATCCCCCCGCGTCGGCGGCGATCCCCCCGCGTCGGCGGCGATCCCCCCGCGTCGGCGGCGATCCCGGTTCCCGTGCATGGCGGGGGCGTCCGGGCGCTATCGGATCATCGTGCTGCGATGGCGCTGTCCGCTGACCTTGTAGTGCATGAGCGCCGATTCGCGATCCTCGAAGTCCTCGATGGTGTACATGAGCTTCGAGTGTCCGAGTTCGAAGATGTCGCCGTCTTCGAGGAGGGCGTCCTCTTCGACCCGCCGCCCGTTGAGGAAGACGCCGTTGGCGCTCTTCATGTCGAGCAGGTGGTAGCGATCGTCCGACGCGTCGTAGCGGACCTGCGCGTGCTTGCGCGAGACGAGCTCGTCCACCACCTGGATCGGGCAGCTCTCCCCGCGTCCGATGACGAAGGTCCGGTGACCGAGCGGATAGTAGTCGCCTTCGTTCGGACCGGACACGATGATGATCGACGCCATGCTGAACCCTCCGATCGAGACATCCATCTGCATTATGGGGACCGAGGGCCCGGTTGACAACACGGAGGCGGGTTGAGCGTACCGGGGGGTCGTCCTACACTACGCCCCGCGTCGGGTCGACCGGGCCCGCGAGTGCCGCGGCAAGCCCGCGCCAGGACGCATGTGAGCGACCGCCGCGTTCCTCGCGTCGCGCTCGTGACCCCGCGTCGTCGGTCTGAGCCGGCGGCGCTCATGAATGGACGACGCCGCCGCCATGCCACGCATCACGCTTCCCGATGGTTCGGTCCGTGCGTTCGACGGTCCGGTGACCGGTCGCGAGGTCGCCGCGTCGATCGGACCCGGTCTCGCGAAGGCGGCGATCGGCGTCACGGTCGACGGCGAGCTTCGCGACCTGTCGGCGCCGGTGACGGCGGACGCGTCGGTCGCGATCGTGACGCCGACGCGTCGGGACGGGTCGCTCGATCCGGACGCGTTGTTCCTGCTGCGTCATTCGACCGCGCACGTGATGGCGGAGGCGATCACGCGCCTCAAGCCGGGCGTCCAGCTCGTCTACGGCCCGCCGGTCGAGGACGGGTTCTACTATGACATGCGCTTTCCCGAGGGCGTCACGCTGTCGAGCGACGAGTTCGAGGCGATCGAGCGCGTCATGGCGGAGATCGTCAAGGACGATCGACCGTTCACCCGCTACGACCTCGCCGTCGACGAGGGTCTCGACAAGCTTCGCGCCGAGGGCTCGAAGTACAAGCTCGACAACGCCGAGCGGGCGATCGCCGCCGGCGCCGACGGGCTGTCGTTCTACGCGAGCGGCACGCCGGGGACCGACTGGGAGGACCTCTGTCGCGGGCCGCACGTGCCGAGCACCGGGCGCATCGGCGCGTTCAAGGTCACGAGCCTGGCCGCGTCGTACTGGCACGGCGACGCGAGCAGCGACAGCCTGACCCGCGTCTACGGCACGGCGTTTCCCGACGCGAAGCACCTCGCCGCCCACCTCGAGCGGATCGAGGAGGCGCGGGCCCGCGATCACCGCGCCCTCGGCCGGCAGCTCGACCTGTTCAGCACCACCGACGCGGTCGGGCAGGGCCTCGTGCTCTGGCATCCGAAGGGCGGCATGATCCGCTACCTCGCCGAGCGCTTCAGCCAGCAGGCGCACGTCATCAACGGGTACGACTGGGTCTACACGCCGCACATCGGCAAGGGCACGCTCTGGGAGACCTCCGGGCACCTCGACTTCTACCGCGACTCGATGTACCGACCGATCGACGTCGACGGCGAGGACTACTACCTCAAGCCGATGAACTGCCCGTTCCACTGCAACATCTTCAAGGCCCGACCGAAGTCGTACCGCGAACTGCCCGTCCGACTCGCCGAGTACGGAACGGTCTATCGCTACGAACTCAGCGGCGTGCTGCACGGGCTCACCCGCGTCCGCGGCTTCACGCAGGACGACGCCCACATCTTCTGCACCGCCGACCAGGTGCACGAGGAGATCGAACGCGCTCTGCGCTTCTCGACCTACATCCTCCGCACCTTCGGGCTCGACACCTTCAAGGCCTACGTCTCCACCCGCCCCAAGAACAAGTCCATCGGCGCCGAGGCCGACTGGGCCCGATCCACCGACGCCCTCCGGCACGCCGTCGAACACGTCGGCATCGAGACCGAGGACGACGAGGGCGGCGGCGCGTTCTACGGGCCGAAGATCGACCTCAAGGTCGAGGACGCCCTCGGCCGCCAGTGGCAGCTCAGCACGATCCAGTTCGACTTCAACCTGCCGTCGCGCTTCGAACTCGAGTACACCGGCAGCGACGGCGAGAAGCACCGCCCGATGATGGTCCACCGTGCGCTCTTCGGCAGCGCGGAACGGTTCTTCGGACTCCTCATCGAACACTACCGCGGCGCCTTCCCGCTCTGGCTCGCGCCGGTCCAGGTCGTGCTCGTGCCGATCGCCGACCGGCACCATCCCTATGCGCGCACCGTCGCCGCGACGCTCGCCGCCGCCGGCATGCGAGTCGCCGTCGACGACAGCGGCGACCGCATGAACGCGAAGGTCCGCAACGCCGAACTCGACAAGGTTCCGTTCGTCCTCGTCATGGGCGACCAGGAGGCCGAGCAGCAGACCGTCTCCGTCCGCGCCCGCGGCGAAGGCAACCTCGGCGCGAAGACCGTCGACGAGTTCCTCGCGATGACCCACGACGATCGACACATCGGCACCGCCGAGGTGATCTCGGGCTGACGGCCGAGGACGAACCTGATCGGTCCACTCGGCGAGCACCGCCGCGAGGTCGCCCGGGCCCACGATGCCGTCACCGTCGATGGCGACGAGGCCGGACCCGCAGCGACCGAACCGACCGCAGGACCGACCGAACCGCTGACGCGGGCCGACGTCGCCCTCAGCGCTGCGCGAGCGGAAACCGCAGGCCGATCGTCGAGAGGACCGGCGGGTAGGCGTAGACGATGCGCAGGAGGTGGAAGTCCGCGCGCGACCACCCGGCCGCGGCCATCGCCGAATCGATCATCGCGTCATACCGCGGCACGAGCGGCGTCGCGACCGAGGGGTTCCGTCCGAGTTGCAGCACGTCCGCCGCCATCGGAAGCACCTGGGAGGGATCGGACTCCACGATGTCGCGGGGCAGGCGCCCGAAATGCTGCACCTCCGGCGCCAGCGCCTCCTTCAGATCGGCATGGACGAAGAGGTCGAACAGCAGCGACGCGGCCGGGAACGAGACGCCGGTCCGCAACTGCCCGTATTGATCGCCCTCTGACGCGTAGCGCGACGCCGCGTCGCGGCTCACGTAGCCGGTGAAGCACGTGAAATCACCGGTGCGTCCGATCGGTCCGTCGCCGAGTTCGAAGCGGATGCCGTCGCCGTGCTGGCAGGCGAACACCTCGGGCATCTCGCCGGCGCAGAAGTCGCGGAGGATCCATCCGCCGTCGTCGCCGTCGGGATCGGCAAGCGGCGCGTAGCGAGGCGTCGGCGGGCGCGCGCCGGCGCCGTCCGCCTCGGTGCCGTCGTCCCGCCAGTGTCGCACGTCGAGAATGGGCCAGCGCGGGATCGGGCGGAGGCGCCGGATGTCGGTCCAGCCGCCGACGAACGCGAGATCGAGACGATCGGCGTTGGCCGCGTTCGGCGCGATGCACTGCGCGGCGACGCGAACCTCGCACTGCACGCCCCAGATGCCGCTGCTGCCTCGGTACGCCTGCCGGCGGCTCAATTCCAGGGCCTTCCCGTTGCGGCCCATGCTGTCGAGGATGAGGCGAAGGGTCTCGCGGTCGCCGGTGTGAATGTCGATGACGCGCTCGTACTCCTCGGAGGCGCGGCGGACGGCGGCGACGATCTCGGCCGGCGCCTCGTGTCGGGCCATGACGTCGACGAGGATCTCGATCCCGGAGGCGCCGGGCAGCACGGCGGCGGCGGCGAAGGGATCATCGAGGTGCAGCGCGCGGGAGATCTTCCACGTGAGGCTCTTGTCGAGTCGGAACCGGCGCGAGACGTCCTGAGGACGGGCGGGATCGGCCCCCACGGCGGCGTAGAGCCCGATGAGGGCCGCCCGAAGCCGACCGACGGCGTCCTGGCAGTCGACATGGAACGGGCGGGCGACGCCGCCGACGGTGTGGTGCATGCGCATGATCATACCGAGCCCGCACCAGCCGGCACAGGTCTCTCCAAAGTTTCTACAGAGAAATCTCAGACAGAACTTGCGAAGATACGTCGGTCCGGTATCGTGTCGCTCGCGGAGCCCCCGCCCACCCCCGGGGGGCGACCGAGACGACATCCACCCCCCACGACACGACCGCTCACCGTTGCCACACACCACGACCCCTTTCCCCAAACGAGAAGGAAACGGCACATGAAGACCACGACCATGATCTGCGCGATGGCCATCGCGACGACGTCCGGCGTCGCCGCGGCTCAGGAGTTCCACCTCCTCGACGTCGGCCAGGGCCTTGCCGAAGGCATCAGCGACGACGGCGTCGCC
>JAGQOI010000134.1 GCA_020427625.1 Phycisphaerales bacterium
ATGCGGGCCGAACTCGCCAAGGCCGCCATGTCACGTCGACACGGTCTCTTCGAGACCCATCCGTCCGATCAGCAGCGCGTCAACGCCGCCCGCGCCCTCGAGGCGCCAGGACTCTTCACCATCGAGACCGACACCCGCGTGTTGTTCGCGGCCTTCGATCAGCTCTCCCGCCTCGCGACCCTCGACCTCTATCGAACGACCCTCGGCCTCGACGTCCGACCGGAACACCTGCGCCCGACGAGCGAGTTCGTGGAGAGCATCGCGACCCGCACGCGCGGCCGCGCGGCGATCGAACGGTTCTACTTCGATCGCTACGTCCCCCAGCGCCTCCTCTCCTGCGGGCCCGCCACCTTCATCGGCGAGTCCGGATCGGCGCTGGTGAAGCGCATGGCCCGCGCCCGAGGCGAAATGCGCGAGCTCGCGACCGACATGGGAGCCGCCGCCGCGCGACTGGAGGAGGCGATTGTGCTCAACGCCGGCGCGACGCTCGGCGAGCGTCTGCACAAGGGGTCGGTCCGGGTGGGCGCGGTGGGTCTGCGCGTGCCGGCATCGCCGAGCGCGGTGGAGGCGGCGCGTCGGCGGGCGGCGTCGACCGAGACGGCCGCGCTGGTGCAGTTCCAGCACCTCGACACCCTGTCGATGGAGCGGGTGGGCGCGGCGGTGGCGCTGCTGGAGCATCGCGCCTATCCCGGCGATCCGGAGACGGTCGCCGCTCAGCGTGGCGCGGCGGCGCGTCTGATTCCGGTGTTTGGCGCCCTGTTGTCGGCGCGTCCGACGATTCTGCGTCTGCGCGACGAGCTCCGCGTCATCATGCGTCTCGGCGAGGGCGCACCGGGGGAGGACTGCTCGGCGGCGGTGGAGCGCACGATCACGCCGATGCTCGAGGGCCTTCGGGGTCTGCGTCTGTCGCTGCTCGACGTCATGGATCCGTTCGACACGGAGCGTCCGGCGCGATCGCTCGGCGTCGTCGCGGTGCCCCGCCAGCCTGACCGGAAGGATTGGGCGACGGTCTTCGAGGCCGTCGACGGCGCGTTGCAGACCGTCTTCGACCGACACCACCGCATCATCGGGCATCTCGTCGAGATCGCGACCGACGTTGAAGAGACGCTCGCGGCGCACGCACGGCAGCGGCGCGAGGCGCCGTCGTCCGCCGGCGTCGAGACCTCGGGCGGCGAGTCGGCTCAGTAGTTCGGCGTCGGCGGACGATAGTGGCTCAGGTCGATCGACTTGAACCAGTCGATCGTCTTCGTGAGCCCTTCGCGGAGGGCGATCTTCGGCTCCCAGCCGAGCGTGTTGCGGGCGAGCGTGATGTCGGGCTGGCGCTGGAGCGGATCGTCCTCGGGGAGTTCGCGGTGGATGATCTGCGACTTCGATCCCGTCAGCGCGATGACCTGTTCGGCGAGTTCGAGGATCGTGAACTCGCCCGGATTGCCGAGGTTGATCGGTCCGTGCACGTCGTCCGGCGCGTCCATCATCTTCAGGAAGCCGTTGATGAGGTCGTCGACGTAGCAGAACGATCGCGACTGCGAACCGTCGCCGTAGATCGTGATGTCCTCGCCGCCCAGCGCCTGGCGGATGAAGTTGCTCACCACCCGACCGTCGTACGGATGCATGCGCGGGCCGTACGTGTTGAAGATGCGCACGACGCGGATGTTCACCTTGTTCTGACGGAGATAGTCGAACATGAGCGTCTCCGCCGCCCGCTTGCCCTCGTCGTAGCACGCCCGCGGCCCGATCGGGTTCACGTTGCCGCGGTACGACTCCGGCTGCGGATGCACCGTCGGATCGCCGTACACCTCGCTCGTCGACGCATGAAAGATCTTCGCGTGCGTCCGCTTCGCGAGACCGAGCATGTTCGTCGCGCCGATCACCGACGTCTTGATCGTCTTGATCGGGTTGTACTGATAGTGTCCCGGCGCGGCCGGGCACGCGAGGTTGTAGATCTCGTCCACCTCCAGCCACAGCGGATGCGTGACGTCGTGCCGCACGAGCTCGAAGTTCGGCTTGCCGAGCAGATGCGCGACGTTGGACTTCTGGCTCGTGAAGAAGTTGTCGACGCAGATCACGTCCTGACCGGCCGACACGAGCCGGTCGCAGAGATGTGACCCGAGGAATCCGGCGCCGCCGGTGACGAGAACCCGCTTGATCATGACTGTCCTCTTCCGCCCGGGACGAGATCGAACCGCGAACCGGGAAGTATATCCGACGACGCCCGAACCGTCACCCGCCGCGACGCCCGGTTCGACATCCGTCCCTCTGCGGTATCATCCCGGACCATGCTCACCGTCGATGTTCACACCCACATCCTGCCCGAACGCTGGCCGAATCTGCGGGAGCGCTACGGCTACGGCGGCTGGATCGAGCTCGAGCACCACTGCCCGGGCTGCGCGAAGATGATCTGCGACGGTCGCTTCTTCCGCGAGATCGAATCGAACTGCTGGGACCCCGCCGTCCGCGCCGCCGAGTGCGACGGGCGCGGCGTGCACGTCCAGGTGCTCTCGACCGTGCCCGTCATGTTCGGCTACTGGGCCCGACCCGAGGACACCCTCGACCTGTCACGCCTGCTCAATGACCACCTCGCCGACGTCTGCCGCGCACGACCCGAACGCTTCGTCGGACTCGGCACGCTCCCGATGCAGGCGCCGGACCTCGCCGTCCGCGAACTCGAACGCTGCGTCGGCGACCTCGGACTCCGCGGCATCGAGATCGGCTCGCATGTGAACGCGTGGAACCTCAACGCGCCGGAACTGTTTCCGGTGTTCGAGGCCGCGTCGGCGCTCGGCGCGGCCGTCTTCGTCCACCCGTGGGACATGATGGGCGCCGATCGCATGCCGCAGTACTGGCTGCCCTGGCTCGTCGGCATGCCCGCCGAGTCGGCGCTGGCGATCTGCTCGATGATCTTCGGCGGCGTGTTCGAGCGCCTCCCGAATCTGCGCGTGTGTTTCGCTCACGGCGGCGGCGCGTTTCCGTTCACGCTCGGGCGCATCGAGCACGGCTTCAACGTGCGCCCCGACCTCTGCGCCGTCGACAACGCCGTGAACCCGCGCGACTACCTCGGGCGCTTCTGGGTCGACTCCCTCGTGCACGATCCCGACGCCCTCCGCCTCCTCGTCACGCTCTTCACCGCCGACCGCATCGCCCTCGGCAGCGACTACCCGTTCCCCCTCGGTGAACTCGAACCCGGCACGCTCATCCGGTCGATGCCCGAATTCACGGACGACCAGAAGGCGGCGATGCTCGGCGCCAGCGCCCTGGAGTTCCTGGGCGTCGACGCCTCGCGATTCGCCGCGGCGATCAGGCGGTAACCGGTCTCGGATCTCCACGCGCCGAGCCGGATGGCGAGGTCCGGCGGCCCGACGATGCCGTCGCCGTTCCGAACCGGTGACGGCGCCGGACCGGCGGCATGTTCCGGCGCGCCGACATCGAGGTTCGTTCCGCCGGGGACCGCGTCCTCGGAGGCCGGAGGCGCGACGTTTCGCTACCATCTGGGGGATGGCGCCTCCCCAGGTCTCCGGCACTTCGATGACCGACGTTCCGCCCGACGAGGCGTTCGCGCGCACCCTGGACGAACAGGACCCGTTGCGCGGGTATCGCGACCGGTTCCACATCCCTTGCCGCCCCAACGGCGAGCCCGTCCTCTACTTCTGCGGCAACTCCCTCGGCCTCCAGCCGAAGGCCGCCCGCGCGATCGTCGAACAGGAACTCGAGGACTGGGCGACCCTCGGCGTCGACGCCCACTTCCGCGGGAAGACGCCGTGGTATTCCTACCACGAGGTGTTCCGCGAGACCGGCGCGCGGCTCGTCGGCGCCCGGCCCGGCGAGGTCGTCATGATGAACGGCCTGACCACGAACCTCCATCTCATGATGGTCTCGTTCTATCGTCCGACGACGACGCGATTCCGGGTGCTCATGGAGTCCCCGGCGTTCCCGTCGGACATCTACGCCATCCGCACGCACGTCCGCACCCGCGGGTACGACCCGGACGAGGCCGTCATCACGCTCCGCCCGCGCGACGGCGAACACACGCTCCGCACCGAGGACGTCGAGGCCGCCCTCGCCGAACACGGCGACTCGATCGCGCTCGTGCTCATCGGCGGCGTGAACTTCTTCACCGGCCAGGTCATGGACATGGCCCGCATCACCGACGCCGGACACGCGCAGGGCTGTCTCGTCGGATTCGACCTCGCCCACGCCGCCGGCAACATCCCGCTCGCGCTGCACGACTGGAACGTCGACTTCGCGTGCTGGTGCTCGTACAAGTACCTCAACTCCGGCCCGGGCGGCATCGCCGGCTGCTTCGTTCACGAGCGGCACGCGACGAACGTCGAACTCCCGCGCTACGGCGGGTGGTGGGGGAACGACCCCTCGACGCGATTCCGCATGCACCTAAACGAGGAGTTCGTGCCGAAGCCCGACGCCGACGCCTGGCAGTTGAGCAACCCGCCGATCCTCGCGATGGCGCCGCTCCAGGCCTCCATGGCGATCTTCGACGAGGTCGGCATGGACCGGCTTCGCGCGAAGTCGCAGCGGCTCACGCCGTACCTGCGGGCGCTCATCGAACGCGAGCCGCGGGAATGGTTCGAGATCATCACCCCCCGCGCACCGGACGCGAGCGGCTGCCAGTTGTCGATCCTCGTGCACGACCGTCCGCGCGAGCGGTTTGCCGCGCTCGAGGCCGCGGGCGTCGTCGGCGACTTCCGCGAGCCGAACGTGATCCGCGTCGCGCCGGTTCCGCTGTACAACTCGTTCCACGACGTCTGGCGTTTCGTGCGGGTGCTCGCCGAGCTGAAGTGACCGATGCCCTCCTCCTCGTCCATCACGATCATCGGCGCCGGACTCGCCGGCTCGCTGCTCGCCTGCTACCTCGGGCGGCGCGGGATCCGCGTCGACGTCTTCGAGCGCCGGCCCGACCCGCGCGTCCACGGGTTTCTCGGCGGGCGCTCGATCAACCTCGCCCTGTCGGCGCGGGGCATCGCGGCGCTCGAACACGCGGGTCTCGCCGGGCGCGTGCTCGCCGACGCCATCCCCATGCGGGCGCGCATGATGCACGGCGTCGATGCGTCCCTCACCCGCCAGCCGTACAGCAAGAATCCGACCGACGCCATCAACTCCGTCTCGCGCGGCGGACTGAACATCACCCTCATCGAGGCCGCCGCGGCATGCGCGCACGTCACGCTGCACTTCGGGCAACGCTGCATCGACCTCGATCTCGACCGTCCGGCGGCGACGTTCGAGGACGAGTCCACGGGCGCCGTCCGGACCGTCGCCGCGGATGTCATCATCGGCGCCGACGGCGCCTTCTCCGCCGTCCGGGCCCGGCTCCAGAAGAACATCGGCTTCGACTACAGCCAGTCGTTCCTCGCCCACGGCTACAAGGAACTCGTCATCCCGCCGACGCCGGAGGGGGAGTTCGCGATCGAGCCGGAAGTGCTGCACATCTGGCCCCGCGGCGGCCTGATGATGATCGCCCTGCCGAACAAGGATCGATCGTTCACCTGCACGTGCTTCTGGCCGAACGACCTGCTCGAATCGCTGCGGACGCCCGACCAGATCCTCGACTACTTCCGGACGCACTTCGCCGACGCCGTCCCGATCATGCCGACGCTCGTCGAGGACTACCAGGCCAATCCGATCGGGGCGCTCGTGACGGTGCGCTGCGCGCCGTGGCACGTCGGGCGGGTCGCCGTCATCGGCGATGCGGCGCACGCCGTCGTGCCGTTCTACGGGCAGGGCATGAACGCCGCGTTCGAGGACTGCCTCGAACTCGATCGCTGCATCGACGCCTGCACCCGGGACGGCGTCATCGACTGGTCCGCGACCCTCGCCCGCCTGACCGAGCGCCGCGTCGCCCATGCCGACGCCATCGCCGACATGGCCCTCGACAACTTCGTCGAGATGCGCGACCACACGGCGTCCACCGCCTTCCTCATCCGGAAGAAGGGCGAGACGCTGCTCCACCGCTTCCTGCCCGGCTGGTACCGCCCGCTCTACTACATGATCTCGTTCACCACCATCCCCTACGCCGACGCCCGGGCCCTCGCCCGACGCCAGGGACGCCTCGTCCGCAACGCGCTCGTCGCGGCGCTCGTGCTCGCCGCGGCGCTCGTCATCGGACTTGTCTGGATTCTGCGGCGCTGAGCTTCGACCTCGCGATCTCGTATCGTACGATGACCCTGACGAGACCGACGACATGCCGAAGACGCCCCCGATCCGACCCGCCGACGCGACGCCCGACTCGAACGAGCCGTACTGCAGCAACTGCGGCTACACGCTGACGGATCTCACCGACTCCGCCCGCTGTCCCGAGTGCGGGCGGCCGTTCGTCGAGGTGCTCACCCGCGCGCCGCGCATGGCCGAGGCGGGACGACGGTATCGCTCGGAATC
>JAGQOI010000135.1 GCA_020427625.1 Phycisphaerales bacterium
ATCGCCGCGGCCCAGTGGAACGTGGTCGGTCGAAGCTACCGCTGGCTCGGTCGTCTCGCCGAAGCGGGCGCGGCCTTCGACAACTCGATCGCCCGACTCGACGCGCTGCCGCCGACGCGCGATCCGGAGGAAGCGGCGTTCCGTCGGACGATCGAGGTGTCGTCGCGCCTCAACCTCGCGTCCGTGCTTCAGGTTCGCGGCGGCCAGGCGGATGCCGACGACCAGTCGGCGCTGTTCGCCGCGGCGCTCGATCATCTGGCCCGCGTCGAGGCGATCCAGTCCGCGGAACTGCCGCCCTGTCATGCCGACCTGATCGAGACGCGATTGAGCGAGGTCCGGGTGTTGTTCTCGATGCAGTCGCGCCATGCGGGCGATGAGCGCCTGCTTGGCATCGTGGACACGATCATGGCGTGCGGTTCGATCGAGGGCGATCGCGCCCGCGCCGCGGCCGCGTTCGATGCGACCATCGAACTGCTGGACTATCGGCACATGGTGACGCAGGCGACCGGTCTGCTCGATACGTGGGGGATGACGGCGTCGGCGACGCCCTCCGACGGCGGGCTGCGATTCGCCGTGAAGGACATCGATCGGGCGGCGGTCCGCGGTGCGTTCGACGAGGCCGTCGGCGGCCTCGAGTCGCGGTCCGAGACGTTCCGGTCCGGCATGTCGAATGCCGGCGCCGGGTCGTGGCGCGCCCAGTTGATCTCGGTGGTCAAGGCGCTCATCGATCGCATGCAGGCGGCCGAGGTTCCCGTCAGCGCCGGCCTTCCGCTCCGCCTCGCGACGTTCGTGGAGTCGGTCCTCTCGGATCGGGACGGCGACACGCTGGCGCTGCGGGCTCGACTGTCGCTCCTGTTGCGGGCCTTCGCGGCGGCGCCCGAGCGATCGGCGGAGGAGCGCGAGGCGTTGTCGTCCCGGGCGATCGCGCTCGACCGGTCCATTCGCGACTCGACGGTGGAGTCGATCCGGCCGGCGCTCGAACGCATGCTCGGCGCGGCTCGGAACAGCGCCCAACTCCACGAACTCGCCGGACGCACCGACCGCGCCATCGCCGAACTCCGGGCGGCCATCTCGTGCGGCGAAATCGCGTATGCCGCGGATGATGCGCGACACTCGGTGGTGATCCAGCTTCGCCTGATGCTGGCGGAGCGTCTGGCGGAGATCGGGCAGTCGGACGCGGCGGCCCGTGAGCTGCACCTCGCCGCGGATTGGCTTCAGGCGATGGACTGGTGGTCCGCCGGGCAGTTGGCGGATCAGTGCCGCGCCCTTGAAGCTCGCCTCGGCATCGATCCTCGATGACCCGCCGATCTTTACCAGGTTTTCCATGCTGCCCTGCATCCGACCGGTGCCTCTCGACGTAGCGTGCATAAGAGAAGGGCATCGGACGTGGACATGCCCGACGCGAGACGGAGCGGGTCTTGACCGGCTTCGCCGGAACCCCCGATGTGGGATCGTGGGTTGCCCGTCGTCTCCCGGACCCGGTAACGACCGGGCTGTTATTGGCGGAACATGCTGTCATTCATTGACTTAGTGTATTATCGCCGAGCCTGGCCGGCCCGCTTGACAGAATGGCGAGTCGGTCATTGTCTTGACGGGGGATTCAAGTACACTCAAAGGTGCAGCCCCCGCTGCGCGATTTCGGTCGCCGCAGGGTGATGTATTCGCGCGAGTGACGTGCATAGGATGTTGGGCCATACGGGATGGGCGACGAGCTCATCGGAGAGCTGGAGGTAGCGAGAGATGTTGAATCGATCAAAGAGATGGTCGCCTGTCGTGGGCAGGCGGGACGTGATCGTTGGCGGGCTGCTGATGGCGATGACGGCTGGTGTCGGCATGGCCGGCGGTCCGGTCATTCCGCAGCCGAAGGCGGGCGAGCCGCTTCACGGGCTGACGAAGTCGCAGCTCGCTTCCTTCCTTGAAGGGCGCGTGTCGTACATGCGGAACCTCGAGGTGGAGGAGGGTCTGGGGCCGGTCTTCAACCAGACGAGTTGCGGCGTCTGTCATGCGAATCCGGTCGGGGGCTCGGGCTCTCAGACGGTCACGCGATTCGGTCTCCTGTCAAAGGGTGGGTTTGATCCGCTCGAGCAGTTCGGCGGTTCGCTTCTGCAGGCTCAGGCGATCAATGACGACTGTGCCGAGGTGATTCCGGACGAGGCGACGACGACGACCCTGCGGGTGACGAACGGCGTGCTCGGATACGGCTTGATCGAATCCATTGCGGACGAGGACATCCAGTTCCTTGCCGACAATCAGCCGGCGGGCCTGAACGGCCAGACGCACATGGTGGAAGCGTTCGAGGATCCCAAGGGATCGCCGCTTCGGGTCGGCCGCTTCGGTTGGAAGGCGCAGGTCGCGACCGTGCTTACGTTCTCCGCGGATGCGGCGCTGAACGAGATGGGTCTGACGAACCGCTTCCTCATGACCGAGAGCGATCCGAACGGCATCAATCCGCCGTCGCTCGCGAAGTGCGACACGGTGGCGGATCCGGAGGATGGTCCGGACAAGAACGGGCTGGACTTCATTGATCGGGTGACGAACTTTCAGCGGTTCCTGTCGGGTCCGCCGCAGACGCCCCGTTCGGGGATGACGGGCGAGGTGATCTTCGCCCAGATCGGTTGCGCGGACTGTCACACGCCGTCGTTCGTGACGTCGGACGATCCGATGCTCGAGGACGTGCTGCGGAACCGGGTGATCCAGCCGTACTCCGATTTTCTTCTGCACGACATGGGTCTGCTCGGCGACAGCATCGAGCAGGGCGCGGCAAGCGGCAACCAGTTGCGGACGCCGGCGTTGTGGGGCATTCGTCTTCGCGACCCGATGATTCACGATGGCCGTTTCTCGGCCGGCACGTTCGAAACGCGCGTGACGGATGCGATCGAATCGCACGGTCCGTTCGGCGAGGGCGCGGCATCCGCGGCGGCGTTCGCGTCGCTCTCTGCGGGCGAGAAGTCATCGTTGATCCAGTTCCTCGACTCGCTCGGTCGTGCCGAGTTCGATCATGACGGCGACAACGACGTCGATCTCACCGACTTCATCTCGTTTGCCGCCTGTTTCGGCGGGACGGGCTACACCCCGGACGATCCGTGTGCGATTTCTGACATTGATCAGGATGGCGACGTGGATGCGGACGACTTCGCGTCGTTCATGCTGGTGTACACGGGTCCGCGTCGGGACTGCAACTGCAACGGCGTGACGGACATCGTCGACATCATCAACGGCGATGCCGACGATGCGAACGGCGACGGCGTTCCGGACAGTTGCATCGCGTTCTGCGACGGCGATCTGGACTGCACGTCGGAAGTCGGCGCGGGTGATCTGGCGGTGTTGCTGGCGGCGTGGGGCACATGTCCGGACTCCGGACCGTGTCCCGCGGACATCAACGGCGACGGTGTCGTGGACCCGGCCGATCTCGCGGCGCTCTTGTCGAACTGGGGCCCGTGCAAGTGACCTGAAGCACTCCCGGTCGCGTGTTGCGGCCGGGGGATTGAATCCGTTTCGTCCCGGGATCCGTCCGCGTCAATCTTTCGGATCCCGGGCCGTGGACCTCCCGACTCTCGAACCATGCAAGGAGTGTGCCAATGAGAAGGGCCTTGTTCCTTTGTGGCAGTACGTTCCTGCTGCTGGCCGGATCGATGGCGACCGCTGACTGGGTCGACTTCGTGAACGAGACCAGTACGCGACTGCCCGTCCCGCCGAATTCTGCCGCGCTGTCGGTGAACGATCCCGAAGAGAAGGACTACGCGTGGGGCGACGTCGACAACGACGGCGACATCGACGTCGTGTGCGTTCGCAAGCAGCCGTTCACGACGACCGGCAAGCGTGTCAACGTGTTGTTCATGAACGAGGGCCCGGCGGAGGGCCAGTCGATTCAAGGCATCTTCATCGATCGGACCGCGCAGTACGCGACGGCATCTGATGTGCCCGGCGACCAGGGTTTCAACACGCCGACGAACGATCGCGACGTGGTTCTGTACGATCTCGACAACGACGGCTGGCTCGACATGGTGACGGCCGTGACGTTGACGGACAATCAGGCGAAGCACCTGTCTCACCCGCGCGTGTACATGAACCTGGGCGAAGACGGCAATGGCAACTGGCTGGGCTTCGAGTACCAGGATGCCCGGATCCCGCAGATGCACGCGACCGCCGGGCCGCGGTTCTGCTCGGTCGCCGCCGGCGACGTCACCGGCGACGGACACCCTGACCTGTACTTCGGCGACTACGACAGCGGCGGGGCGCAGATCATGGATTACAACAACCGCCTGCTCGTCAACGACGGCACCGGGTCCTTCACCGACCAGACCGGCTCGCGGCTCACATCGCAGATGGCCAACTCGGCGTTCGGGGCATCGTCCGTCATCATCGATGTGAATGACGACGGTGTGAACGATGTCGTCAAGCAGACGTCGCTCAACGCGCCGCTCCACGTCGCCGTGACCTACAACAACCCGACCAATGAAGGCGTCTTCAACCTCTATGACGTCGTCAACACACAGGCCCCGTACTTCGTCAATACCGGCGATCTGAACAACGACGGCCGCGTCGACCTCGTGCTCAGCGACGACGGCACCGACCACTACCTGCTCAATACCGGCAACGGAAGCGATGGGGCGGCCAACTTCAACACGCTCAGCTTCCCGTCCGGACCCAGCGGCGGATTCGGCGGCAACAACATCTGCGCCGACTTCAACAATGACGGCTTCCTCGATGTCGTCATCACCGACGTCGATGTCGACATCTCCGGCTGCAACCGCAACATGCGCGTGTACCGGAACCTCGGCAACCTGCCGAACGTCACCCTGTCCTACCAGAGCGCCATCGGACCTCCCGGCGGCAAGGACCCGAACGGTGTCCATGACGTCGCGATCTTCGACATCAACGGCGACGGCTGGCTCGACATGTGGGTCGGTCGCTGCAACGGAACCGAGATCTGGATCAATGATCCGCCCGTCGGCATGCAGTTTGCGTACCCGCTCGGATTGCCCGGCATGCTGACGCCCGGCGAGGCGTCGGTGCTCGAGGTTCGACTCACCGGTATCGGCGGCAATCCCGACCCCGACACCGCCATGTTCCATTACTCGATCAGCGACAGCCCGTTCCAGGCCGTCCTCATGACGCCGATCGGAAACGACATCTTCGAGGTCGAGATCCCCGCGGGTGAATGCCTCGACACCCTGTCGTTCTATGTCACCGCGTCCCTCATCGGTGGCGGCAGCTTCTCGGATCCGCAGAACGCTCCCCTCGCAACCTACAACTCGATGTACGCCGATGGCGTCGAAGAAATCTTCGTCGACGACATGGAAGGCGACGTCTCCGGTTGGTCGGTCTCCAGCGAGAACCTCACGTCCGGTGAATGGGAAGTCGCCGATCCGAACGGCACCGTCAGCAACGGGCAGCAGATCGCGCCCGCTGATGACGCCTCCCAGGCCGCGGATGCGGTCATGGCGTGGGTCACCGAGAACGGTCCTCCCGGCGGCGCGGCCGCGCAGTACGACATCGACGGCGGCCCGACGTACCTCACGTCGCCCAGCTTCGATCTCGCCGGCGCGGATGCCTCGATCAGCTATCGCTACTGGCTGGCCACCGCCAACGGCGTGGCCGATCAGCTCATCGTGCAGGTGAGTGGCGACAACCAGAACTGGGTCCAGGTCGCCGCCCACGGCTCCTCCAACTCGGAATGGGCCGAGTCCTTCTTCACCGTCAGCAACTACATCGTGCCCACCAGCACCGTGCGCGTCCGATTCGTCGCGGCTGACCAGCCGAACGATTCCGTCACCGATGCCGGAATCGACGAGTTCCGAGTGTCGCAGACCATCTGCAACCAGAAGAACCCGTGCCCGGCCGACCTCGACAACGACGGCACCGTCGGCCCGGCCGACCTCGCCGCCCTGCTCGCGGTCTGGGGAACCAACCCCAAGGGCGCGCCCGACTTCGACGGCAACGGTGTCGTCGACGCGGCCGACCTCGCGTCGCTGCTCGCCAACTGGGGCTCCTGCAACGGCTGATCGTTCGCCCCACGTTCATCGACTCCCTCGCCCCCGACCCTCCGGTCGGGGGCTTTCTTGCGCGCTACAATGTCCGCTCCCCTCCAGTGAGGACCAGCGCAATGATCCCCATCGCCCGATTCGCCGCGTGTCTGCTGTGCATCATCCTCATCCCGGGCGTCCCCGCGGCTCAGAATGCGCTCCTGCCCCAGGCCGACCCGCCCGTCACGACCCCCGATGCCGAACGCGCGGCCGCGGCGCCGACCACCCGGCCGGCCGCCCGCCGCGTCGCCGACGCCGATCGCGAGTCCGTCGCAAACGAGCCGACGCGCCTCGATCGCGAACTCACGCCGATGCTGCAGCTCATCCAGCAGCGACAGTACGGTCCGGCTCGCGTCCGCTTGCGGAAGTACCGCATCCTTCACCCGGACAGTGGCGAAGCGGCGTTTCTCTTCGGTCTGACGCACCACAAGGAACAGAACTACGAGAAGGCGCTGCCGTTCTACCAGGAGGCCATCCGCCTCGCGCCGCACTACCAGCAGACGTACTACTTCCTCGGATGGGACCTGTACTACCTCGGTGATCTCGAACGCGCATCGCTCGCGTTCGAGGTGTTCGAGACGTTCCAGCCGAACGAGCCCGACACGCAGTTCGCGCTCGGTCTCATCGCATCGGAGCGCGATGACCTCAAGAACGCCGAAGCACGCTTCCTGCGATCGATCGAACTCCTCCAGGACCAGCCGGACATGCTCCGCGAACGGGCCAAGGCCCACGCGCGACTCGGTGACATCTACGTGCGTCAGGAACGACTCGAAGAGGCACGCACCGAACTGTCGCAGGCCGTCGTCATGTGGCCGGACCACTACGAGGCGCACTTCAAGCTCTATCGCGTCCTCACCATGCTCGGTGACGATGACGCGGCCGAGGTGGCGCTCCGACAATACGA
>JAGQOI010000136.1 GCA_020427625.1 Phycisphaerales bacterium
CGATGGAGCGGCCGGAACGGCGCGAGGCGCCGGTCGTCGAAATCCCCCGGCGTCCCGCGGCCGCGCCGCCCGACGGCGCCCCGGCGCCGATCGGCGACCGCGTGCGGGTCGAGTCGTTCAAACTCTCACCGAAGGTCGGTCGCACCGTCGAGCCGAAGGCGGCGGGCGTCGCTCGGGAACCGGATCTCAACGGCGCCCCCGTCGCGTTGGCGGCGCACGTCGACGGCCTGTCGGCGCTGGCGCTGCGGTGTCCCGGCCGCGAGCGGGTCGAGATCGCCGTGGATGATGCCGGTCGTCCGCATCTGCTGTCGTGGCAGGCGGATCTCGACGCGATGCACTACGTGTCGACGTGGGTCCGATCGCACGCGGAGATCATTCGCATGGCGTGTCCGGACCGCCCGTTCGACGGATCCCTGCCGGTGACGCGCCACGTGTTCACGTCGACGCCCCGCGAGGTCGCATCGCTGCACGGTGCGGATCTGCGTCTGCACGTCCTCGCGCCGGTCCGGGTCGGAACATCGGTGGCCTGGTACGCCGCGCCGCTGAACGAGCCGGGCTTGGTCGTGGCCTGAGGTCGTTGATTCAGCGCCCGCGATCTGCGTCGTGCGACGGCGATGTCGGCGTGGCCTGATCTTCGATCCACCGGTTCACCTGCCGCTCGATCAGGGACATCGGGACTGCTCCGTTCCTGATCGCGGCGTCGTGGAACGCGCGTGCATCGAACCGTGGTCCGAGCGCGGTCTCGGCGGCGCGTCGGAGCGTGCGAAATCGGAGTCCGTTGACGGTGTAGGCGCACGCCTGGCCGGGCCACGCGATCATGCGGTCGACATCCGCCACGACTGATGCGGGTGGCAGCGCCGAGTGCTCATTCATGAAGGTGATCGCCTCTTCCCGTGACCACCCGAGCGCGTGCATGCCCGGATCAACCACCAGGCGGCAGGCGCGATGGACTTCCGATGCGATGCGCCCGAATTCATCAAGCGGCTCGTCGTACAGGCCGATCTCGATGCCGAGCCACTCGGCATACATCGCCCACCCTTCTCCGAACCCGGCGAACCAGGCCGTCTTTCGAAACGCGTGCGTGGTCTCGCCTTCGTGCGCCAGGGCGACCTGCAGATGATGGCCGGGCATGCCCTCGTGCAGCACGAGCGGCGTGACGCACCATGGCGGGAGGCGCTCCATGTTTGTCGTGTTGAAGGTCAGGTAACTCGGCCGACCCTGTTCCATGCTCCCTTCGGTGTAGCCCGCGAAGTCCGCGCCCGCGTGATCCGCGGGAGCCGAGACGATGGCGTATGGCAGCCGCGGGAGCGTCGAGAACAGTGCCGGAAGTTGCTCGTCGATTCTCTTGCTGACGTTCCGCGCCGATCGCAGCAGTTCTTCGGCATCGCTGAAGCGGCGATCCGGATCGGCGGCGAGGGCGGCGACCGCGCGTCGATAGTATGCCGCGTGTCCGATCACCTCCGGGTCGATCGCGTCCGGAAGGAGATCGAGGCGGCGGATGCACGGGATGGCCTCGGTGTGCAGGCGTGCCACCTCCGACCGGCCGAGTTCGTGCAACTCGCGCGGGCTGAGGGTCGTCTCCGCAACGGTTCGGAGCAGATGCTGATAGAACAGGTCGCCTCGCGGCAGGTCGGCGACGGCGATCGAGTCGCGACACCCCGGCACGTACTCATCACGAATGAAGGCGTGGAACGTCTCGAGTTCCCGCCTCGTGGCGCGGAGGCCGCGAGAAAAATCGCGCCAGATCGCTTCGAAGCGGACGCGGTCCGCCTCCCGATCGGCTCGTCGGAACGGCTCGGACAGGTTGTCGAGCGCGTCGGGTCCGAGGCGCGCGTCGATGCGGTCGGGCAGGTCGACGAGCGTCACGCGGGGTGGCGTGATTCCCTCGGCGAGGCCGATCTGCATGCGCGTGCGGATGTTGCGGAAGTAGGTCGCGTAGGCGCGGGACTCGATCACGTACGCTTCGAGTTCGTCGAGTGTCCACTGATCCCGTTGATACCCCGTGCTCGCGAGCCAGAGGTCGGGACCCCACGTCGGGCCGAACGGCATCAGGTACGTCCGGTACTCGACGTCCCCGACCGATTGCGCGATGACCGCTTCGAGCACGGCATGGACGACCCGGTCGTCACCCGTGAGCGCGTTCGGTTCGATGGTGGCAACGTCGCGCTGGAGGCGCGCCAGGTCCGCATGCCAACGATCGATGGCGTCGATCGCGCTGGACTCGATCCACTGCGTTCGATTCGTGGCTCGCAAGGCATCGAACTCGGCGGCGAGCCGAGCGAGCCCGGGTTCGTCCGTCGCAACCGCATGATTCGGCGCCGACGACAATGCCAGCAGCCACGCGATCGCAGCCCAGCGTCGCGCCGGGCGGCACCGGCGTTGACGAACATTCCATTGACGTGGTGTCGATGACAGCGTGGCACCTCCGCGAGGCGTGCGTGCGTCCGGCCGGTCGCTCGAATCGGCGGCGGCACGCGGATCGGCACTCAGGATATCGCCTCCCCCGGAAGCACGCGCTCCAGCCACCGGCGCCACGTCCCACCGCGAAACCCCGCGACGTCGCCGTCGCTCCAGCCGGCATCGGCGAGCGCGGCGGCGAGGTGTTCGAGATCGGCCGGGGCGCGGAGACCGTCGGGCAGGACCGTCGGGGGAAAGCCGCCGTCGAAGTCGGAGCCGAGCCCGATCGCGTCCCGTCGACCCAGCACGGACGCCATGTGGTTCGCGTGCGCGACGACGTCGGCGATGGTCGCGACGCCGTCGGCGCGCAGGAAGCGACCGTACAGGTTGAGCCCGATCACGCCGTCGCGCCGACCGATCGCGCGAATGTGCGCGTCGGTGAGGTGACGCTCGTTCTCGCCGGTGACGGCACGGGCGTTGGAGTGGCTCGCGATGACGGGTCCGCGCGCGGCCGCGAGCACCTCGTCCGTCGCGCCGGTCGAGAGATGCGAGAGGTCGTGGGCGATGGATGCCTCGTCCAGCGCGCGGATGAGATCCCGACCGGCGCCGGTGAGCGGGCCCGGCGCGGCATTGCCGCCGGCGTACCGCGAGCCGAGCGCCCAGGTGAGTCCGACGATCCGGACGCCCGCGTCGGCCCAGTCGGCGACGGCCGCGTCGGTGCGGATGGGGTCGGCGCCTTCCATCAGGACGACGAGTCGCGGCACTGCTCCGCGATCGAGGTCGTCGCGGGTCCGGACGATGGAGACTTCGCCGCGTCGTTCGAGGTCGTGATAGAGGTCGAGTTGTCGTCGTCCGGCGCGTTCGGCGCCGTCGAGGTCGTGGGCGTCGCGATAGCCGCAGGGCGAGTCGGGCGCGCCGAGTTCGGTGAAGATGGTCGCGAAGCAGAGGTCGACGCCGGCGTCGCGCAGGGCGGGCAGGCTGATGCAGCGTTCGTCCGGGTCCGCCGCGAGCACGGTGAGGTCGGCGCCGAGCACGGCGAGATACGCGAGGTCGAGGTGTCCGTCGATCCAGGTCATGGTGCTACTGTACCGGCGGGAAGCGAGGGTCATCGGCGTCATGACGCGGGAGCCGGAGTTCATCTCGGAGTCGATCGAGCCGGAGAAGGGGTCGTTCACGACGGACCTCATGGCGATCGGTCTCGCGTCGCTGCCCGGGGCGTTTCGGTGGCGCGGGCGGCGCTACGTCGTCGCCGAGTGTCTCGACCACCGGAAGGTGTCGGCGCCGGAGGTGACGGGCGAGATCTACCTCCGGCGACAGCAGTTCACGGTGCGGCTCGAGTCGGGCGAGACGGCCGTGCTCTACGTGGAACGTCACGCGCGGGCCGGCGTGTCCCGCGCGGCGGCGAAGCGACGGTGGTTCCTCTACACGATCGACCGGGCATCCGCGGACCCGCTGAATCCCTGATCGGTCGCCGGCCGTAGGGTAGGATGATGGCGATGGACCAGGTACCGGCCATGACGGCGACGGACAGATCGCCCGGTCGTCCGCTCGCGATGTCCGCGACCGGCCGCCGGGTCGTGGCCGGCATCGTGGCGCTCGTGTGCGGGACCGTGCTGGGGATTGCCGCCTGGCTGGATCCGTCGCCGGCCGGTCTGGGGACGCATACGGCCCTGGGGATGCGGGAATGCGGGTGGATCCTCACGGCGGACTGTCCGTGTCCGACGTGCGGGATGACGACGGCGTTCACTCACGCGGCTCACGGGGACCTCGTGTCGTCGTTCGTCGCGCAGCCGTTCGGGGCCCTGTTGTCGATCCTGACGGCGATGGCGCTGGTCGTTTCGACGTATGTCCTGTGCACCGGGTCTCGCGTCGGTATCATGATCGTGGACCTCTGGAGCCGCCGGGTCGGCTGGACGCTGGCGTTCGCCCTGCTGGCGGCGTGGGTCTACAAGATCGCCTCGTACAAGGGAATGATCGGATGAACCCACGGTCGGCCGCGCTGGTGACGGGTCTCGTGCTTCTGCTCCCGCTGACGGCGGGCTGTCAGGTCGCCTCGCTGGTGGGCGGCATGGCGCAGAACGCCGAGTACCAGAAGAAGATCGAGGTGCTCGCCGAGTACACGGGCCTGGAGAACCGGTCGACGGCGGTGCTCATCCAGGCCGAC
>JAGQOI010000137.1 GCA_020427625.1 Phycisphaerales bacterium
GACCTCGCGGAACTCGGCGACCGTCTCGGTCAACGGACGGTGATCGCGATCGCCGTAGGTCGATTCGAGCAGCACGACGTCCGCCCGTTCGAGGGGCACCGGATCGCGGAGGAACGGCACGCCCGGCGGACCGACGTCGCCCGAGAAGGCGATCGTGCGCGTCACGCCGCCGTCCACGACCGTCATGTCGATGCTCGCCGACCCGAGGATGTGACCCGCATCCACGAGACGCACCGTGATGCCCGGCGCGACCTCGACCGACGTGTCGTAGACGATCGGACGCAGGAGCGGGCGCACGCGGCTCACATCCTCCGACGTGTACAGCGGCTCGACGGGATCGCGCCCTTCGCGCTCGGCGACGCGGTTGGCGCGGGCGGCGTCGGCCTCCTGGATGCGGCCGGAATCCGAGATGATGAGGTCCGTGAAGTCGATCGTCGCCGCGGTCCCGAAGATCGGACCGGCATAGCCCGCCCGCACGAGCACGGGCAGGCGCCCGGTGTGGTCGAGATGGGCGTGCGTGAGCACGACGGCGTCGAGGCGCCGGGGATCGACGGGCCCGAGGGCCGCGTTCTTCTCGTCGGTCGCGCCGACGCCCTGGAACATGCCGAAGTCGACGAGCACGCGGGTCCGCGACGTCTCGACGAGGTATCCGGACCCGGTCACCTCGCCGACGGCGCCGCAGGGCGTGATGGTGATCATGTCGGGCTCTCCTTCGTCGCGTCGATCGGGCCGTCGGCGTCGGTGATGTCGAGGCGCGTGAGTCGCGCGATGCGCTCGGCGAAATAGTACAGCCGATCGAGGATCTCGATGACCTCGCTCTCGAGGCGGTAGACCGCGACGCGCTGCGGATCGGCCTGCACGAGACGGGCGGCGAGGCGCTGGGCGAGTCGCTCGGTCGCGGCGTGGATCTCCGGTTCCATCGCGATGACGCCGTCGGCGGCGGCGAGATCGGCGTCGCGCAGGGCGCGCACCGCCGTCGTGACGGCGTCGGCGACCCGGGCGTGCAGCGCGACGAACTGGTCGCGCGTCTCGAGACTCGCGTGCAGACGACGCCCGTCCCACTCGCGACGCCAGGCGGCGAAGTTGATGCCGATCGTGTCGGCGATCGACAGCAGGTGGTTCGCCGCCATGAGCAGGCGCTGGAGACGCCGCGCGTCACGGGCCGCGGTCGTGCGGACGAGGAGACGGTGCGCGAACCCGACGATGGCGTCGTCGAGCCCGCGGATGTCGGCGATGATGGGCTCGACGTTGGGCGGCGTCATGCGCTGGGCGATGGATTCGGGCGAGACGGTCGTCACCGCGAGACCGACGAATTCGCCGAGGCGGCCGATCTCCATCCGCAGGCGGTCGAGGCCGAGACCGGGCGAGTCGAGGTAGAAGTCGTCGAGGAAGCGTGGCTCGGCGCGACGGCGCGGGGGGGCGCGGTCGGGCAGCATCCGCTTCACGAGCCACGCGAGCGGACCCGTGAACCAGATGAGCACGGCGGTGTTGAGGACGTTGAAGAGCAGGTTGGCGTTGGCGACCTGGCGGGGCATGTCGGCGGCGAGGTCCGCGGAGGTCGGCGACATGGCGCGGGCGAGATCGGCGAGCGCGTCGACGAACGGGAGCCACACGATCGCGCCGAGGATGTTGAACAGCACGTGGACGGCGGCGGTCTGCATGGCGGCGCGGGGCTTGCCGATCGCCGCGAGTACGGCGGTGACGCAGGTGCCGACGTTGGCGCCGAGGGTGAGGGCGATGCCGGCTTCGAGGGTGATGAAGCCCTGACCGGCGAGGACGATGACGATGCCGACGGTCGCGGAGGAACTCTGCACGAGGGCGGTGAAGAGGGCGCCGGCGGCGAGGGCCGCGAGGGGATGCTGCATCCCGCGCATGAACGTGATGAACGGCTCGAACGTCCGCAGGGGTCCGGTCGCATCGCCCATGACGTCCATGCCGAAGAAGACGAGACCGAGTCCCATGATCATGAAGCCGACGTGCTTCACGCGTTCGCCGCGCCCGGCGAAGGTGAGTCCGAAGCCGATCGTGACGAGGACGAGGGCGTAGGCGGTGACCTTGAACGCGATGATCTGGGCGGTGATCGTCGTGCCGATGTTGGCGCCCATGATGACGCCGATGGACTGCGACAGGGACATGAAGCCGGCGGAGACGAATCCGACGACGAGGACGGTGGTGACGGAGGAGGACTGGATGACGGCGGTGACGGCGGCGCCGGTCGCGGCGGCGCGGAGGCGGCCACGGGTGAGCCGCCCGAGGACGGCGCGGAGTCCTTCTCCGGCGACGGCCTTCATGGCGTCGGTCATCTGGGTCATGCCGAACAGGAAGAGCGACAGCCCGCCGAGCATGCCGATGACGATGCCGGCGACGTCGAGGCCGTCCTGCGCGAGCATCGTCAGGGGCATGCGACGTCCGGGGTCATGCCGCGACGTCGTCCCGGGAGGGTTTCACGGCGAGGATCGAGCACGGCACTTCGCGGAGCACGCGCTCGGCGGTGCTGCCGAGCAGCAGGTAGCGGAGACGGACGCCGGCCTCGGTGCCGAGCACGACGAGGTCGGCGGTCTCGGCCTTCGCGTACTCGATGATCCCGTGCCCGTGTCCCTGGTGTTCGACGAGGTCGGCGCGGACGTCGGCGAGATCGCCGAGGGCGTCGCGATGGGCCTCGAGCTGGCCGTCGAGCAGGCCCTGGAGCCGCGCGATGTACTGGGCGCGGAACGCGGGAGACGATTCGGCCGTCGGGGCCCGGTAGTGGAACTGGTTCCACGGACCGGCATAGACGTGGACGACGCGCAGGGCCGCCCGGTCGGCGCGGGCGACCTCGATCGCCTGGGCCAGCGCGAGCGACGACGTCTCGCTGAAGTCGACCGCGGCGACGACGTGCCGGAACGGCCCGTGCTGATCCTCGTTCACGAGCAGCACCCTGGTCCGCGCGCGGCGGACGCATCGCGTCGCGAGCAGGCTGGCGCCGACCGAGGCGCCGGACGATCCGTACACCCCGAGCACGAGCAGGCTCGCGGGAAGCTCCTCGGCGCGACGGAGGACCTGCGTCTCCGGGCGTCCGACGCCGACGTGCAGCGTCACGGTCTTCCGATCGATCTCCAGTCCGGTCACGAGCCGCTCGAGTTCCGCGCGGGCGTCGGCGACGAGATGTCCGCGCAACTCGTTCGCATCCGCGCTCGTCGCTTCCGCGAGATCGCGGACCACCATGGGGTGCAGGACGTGCAGGAGATGGAGTTCGGCGTCGCGCCGGGACGCGATCCGGGCGGCCTGCACGAGCGCGCTCCGCGAGCACGGAGAGAAGTCGACGCCGACGAGCACCTTGCGAACCCTGTTCATCACTCGGACCCCTTGTTCATTCCCGACCGATCACTCCGATATCGTACCGGATGATCGGGCCGGCGCATCATTGACGGGCGGGACGGTCCTGAGTTTGCGAACGCGTTTGCGGGGCGCCCGCGTCGGCATGAACGCCTTCATGGCGTCGAGTTTGCCGTAGCAGAGCAGGCGGTCGCCGACCTGGAGGTCGCGGGTCTCCCGGGGGTTCGAGATCACCGTGCCGCTGCGGGACAGGGAGAGCACGACGATGTCCTTCTCGCGCAGTCCGGTGGTCGCGATCGTGCGTCCGAGGAGTTCGGACTGGGCGGTGATGAACAGGTCGGCGACGCCGTACCCGCGGCTCACGGTGAGGCGCTGGCGGATGTCCATGTCGGGGAACATGACTCGATCCTGCACGAAGTCCATGATGGCGCCGGCGAGGTCGAGTTGCGTCGCGCCCTCGATGCCTTCGAGGCCGGGCGAGGAGTTCACCTCCATGATCTGCGGACCGTCGGCGCCTTCGAGCATGTCGACGCCGGCGACCCGCAGGCCCATGATCTGGGCGGCGCGGACGGCGGTCTCCTCGTACCGGGCGTCGAGGGTGATGGATTCCGTCCGCCCGCCGCGGTGGACGTTGCTGCGGAACTCCTGTCCCTGGGCGACGCGGCGCATGGCGGCGACGACGCGATCGCCGACGACGAACGCGCGGACGTCGCGTCCCTTGCTCTCGGCGACGAACTTCTGGATGAGGACGTTCTGGCGGGCGCTCTGGAGCGTCTCGATGATGGCCTCGGCGATCTTGAGGCTGTCGGCGAGGATGACGCCGACGCCCTGCGTGCCCTCGAGGAGCTTGATGATGACCGGCGTTCCCCCGACGCGCTGGATGGCGGGCAGGACGTCGGACTTCGCCCGCACGAAGGCGGTGTCGGGGATGCCGATGTGGTGTCGACTGAGGATCTGGAGCGAGCGGAGCTTGTCGCGCGAGTTCGCGATGCCGATCGCCGAGTTCGCGCAGTACACGTCCATCTGCTCGAACTGGCGCACGACCGCGGTGCCGAAGTAGGTGATCGATGCGCCGATCCGGGGGACCACCGCGTCGAACGCCTCGATGTGACGCCCGCGATAGTAGATCGTCGGCTCGCCGGCCCGGAGCGAGATCGCGCAATGGAGCACGTCGAGCACCTTGACCTTGTGCCCCCGCTCGATCGCGGCCTGGCGCAGGCGGCGGGTGCTGTAGCAGCGAGGACTGCGCGAGAGGATGGCGATCTTCACGGATGGACTCTCCCTGACCCGACGACGGGCCGTCACGGTCGGCGATTTATGGCACAATCAGCATACCCGGTCGCGTGCCCCCGGCTCCCGACCCCAGACCCGAGGACCTTGCGCCATGCGATCCCGCCCGTCTCCCCCGATCCGGCTCGACCGCGGCAGGCGTGCCGCGCGGGGGCGCCGATGATGTTCCGCAAGCGTCGACCGCCGGCCGGATCACGTCCGGGCACGCTGGCGCTCGCCCAGAACGCGCTGCCGCCGCGCATCTCGGTCATCCGGCTGAACCGTGACGTGTGCGAGGAGCTCGTCGACGTGGACGTCGAGACGGTCGAGCGTGAGCGGGCGGCGGGCGACACGTTGTGGGTGGACGTGCAGGGTCTGGGCGACCCGACCGTGCTTCATGCGCTGGCGGACCTGTTCCAGATTCACCCGCTCGCGCTGGAGGACATCGTGCACACGCCCCAGCGTCCGAAGACGGAGCGATACGACGAGCACCAGCTCTACATCTCGCGGATGGTGCGGTCGGGCGAGGACGGGCATCCGGTGTTCGAGCAGGTCGCGATCCTCATCGGGTCGAACTACGTGCTCACGTTCCAGGAGCAGCCCGGCGACGTGCTCGACCCGGTCCGGCAGCGTCTGCGCCAGGGCGTGGGCGTGCTGCGCCAGAACGGCGCCGACTATCTCGCCTACGCCATCATCGATACGATCATCGACTACTACTACCCGATCGTGGAGCAGTTGAGCGATCAGATCGAGGCGATGGAGGTTCGGGTCATGGCCGACCCGACGCCGCGGACGCTGGCGAGGATCAACCGGCTGAAGGCGACGCTGCTGGAGATGCGTCGGGGGATCTGGCCTCAGCGGGACGCGGTGAACCAGCTCATTCGCGACGACACGCCGTTCATCTCCGACAGCACGCGCGTGTACCTGCGGGACTGCTACGATCACTGCGTTCAACTGGGCGAGGTCATCGAGACGTACCGTGAGCTCGCGGCCGGCCTCTTCAACACCTACCTCTCCGTCGTGAGCAACCGCACGAACGAGATCATGAAGGTGCTCACGATCATGGCCAGCATCTTCATCCCCCTCACGCTGGTCGCGGGCGTCTACGGCATGAACTTCGACGTGATGCCCGAACTGCATCGGCCGTGGGGATACCCGGCCGCCCTGGGGCTCATGCTGGCGATGGCGGGCGGGATGCTCTGGTACTTCGGTCGCAAGGGCTGGCTGCGCAACGGCGATCCCGCGGCGACCCTTCGCGACGACGGAGACGATGCGTGACCCAGTTCATCCTGATCGCATTGACCGTCGCCATCGTCGCGGTGAACGGGTTCTTCGTCGCGGCGGAGTTCGCGCTCGTCAAGGTCCGGCCGTCGCGTCTGGCGGAGCTCGCGCGTCAGGGTCGTCCGATGGCGCGGACGGCGGAGTGGCTTCACGTGCGTCTCGACCGCGCCCTGTCGGCGTGCCAGCTCGGCATCACGATGGCGTCGCTCGGCCTGGGCTGGATCGGGGAGCCGGCGGTCGGGTCGCTGCTGGAGCCGCTGCTGCACGCCGTGGGGATCGAATCGGCGGCGATCGTGCACACGCTGTCGTTCATCGTCGCGTTCACGATCATCACGGCCGCCCATCTCGTGATCGGCGAGCAGGCGCCGAAGATCTTCGCGATCCGTCGTCCGGAGGCGATGGCGATCTGGTGCGCGTTGCCGCTGCGGTGGTTCTACATCCTGGCGTATCCCCTGCTCATCGGGTTGAACGCCTCGACGGCGTTCCTGCTGCGGTTCGTCGGGATCGAGGGGGTTTCCGAGCATGATGTGCCGCACAGCGAGTCCGAGATCCGCGCCCTGCTCTCGCAGGCGCACGCGCACGGCGAGGTGACGCGGGCGGAGCATCGTCTCATCAACGCGGTGTTCGACTTCGACGACACGGTCTGTCGCCAGGTCATGGTGCCCCGGATCGAGGTCGACTTCCTCGACATCCGCAAGCCGATCGGCGAGGCGATCCGTTTTGCGCGGGAGACGATGCACACGCGGTACCCGCTGTGCGACGGCTCGATGGACTCGGTGCTGGGCTTCGTGCACATCAAGGACCTGTTCCGGAGCGAGGACCAGGCGACGCTCGACCTGCGTTCGGTCCTGCGGGCCGCGCGATACGTGCCCGACACGGTGCCGATCAGTCGCGTGCTGGCGCACTTCCGATCGACCCGCGAGCACATGGCGTTCGTGACGGACGAGTACGGATCGGTGGTCGGGATCGTGACGCTGGAGAACGTGCTCGAGCGGATCGTCGGCTCGGTGCAGGACGAGTTCGACACGGAGATGCCGGACATCGCGCCCGACGGCCCGCGTCGGCACATCGTGCAGGGCAGCGCACCGGTGCAGAGCGTGAACCGCGTGCTCGGTCTCGCGCTGGAGACGGAGGACGTCGACACGATGTCCGGCCTCATCATGCACCGGCTCGGACGTCTGGCGGAGCCCGGCGACGTCGTCGAACTCGGGGACGGCGCCGTCGCGGAGGTGATGGAGGTCCAGCAGGCGCGAACGACGCGCCTGCGCCTGGTCCTGCCCGACCCGGATGCCGCGCCGGACCGGGCGGACTGACCCGACGCGTTCCGGAGTCCCCGCATGCCCGCCGCCATCGACACGTCGGTCGCCCGGAAGCTCGGCACGTTCGGGGGCGTGTTCGTGCCGAACGTGCTGACGATCCTCGGCGTCATCATGTTCCTGCGGACGGGCTGGGTCGTCGGTCACGCGGGCCTGTTCGGCGCGCTGGCGATCCTGCTGGTCGCGAAGGTGATCACGCTGCTCACGTCGCTGTCTCTCGCGGCGATCTCGACGAACTCGCGCGTCGGCGCCGGCGGCGCGTACTTCCTCATCTCGCGTTCGCTCGGCCTGGAGATCGGCGGCAGCATCGGCGTCCCGCTCTTCTTCGCCCAGGCGATCTCCGTCGCCTTCTACCTCGTGGGCTTCACCGAGTCGCTCACGTTCCTCATGCCCGACGTCGACGCGCGCCTCGTGTCGACGATCGGTCTCGTCGTCTTCATGGGCGTCGCCTGGTTCGGGGCCGGTCTCGTCGCGAAGGCGCAGTACGTCATCCTCGTCCTGCTCGTCGTCTCGCTCGTGTCGATGTTCGGCGGGTTCCGCATCAACCCCGGCGCGGCCGACAACCTCTGGCCCGACCCGTCGTCCTCGATCGGCTTCTGGGCGGTCTTCGCGATCTTCTTCCCGGCCGTGACCGGCATCATGGCCGGCGTGAGCATGTCCGGCGATCTGCGCGATCCGTCGCGCAGCATCCCGCGCGGGACGATCCTCGCGGTCCTCGTGACGATGGGCATCTATGCCGCCCAGATCGTGTTCCTCGCCCTCGCGAGCGACCGCGAGACGCTGAAGTCGAACGCGCTCGTGCTCGTCGACCTCGCGCTCCTGCCGTCGCTCATCTACGTCGGACTGTGGGCCGCGACGCTCTCGTCGGCCCTCGCGAGCCTGGCCGCGGCACCGCGCACGCTCCAGGCGCTCGCCGAGGACGGCGTCGTCCCGCGCCTGCTGCGCCGGGGCATGGGCAACAGCCGCGAACCGCATGCCGCCCTGCTCGTGACGTTCGTCGTCGCCGAGGCGTGCATTCTCGTCGGCGACCTCGATCTCATCGCGCCGATCATCACGATGTTCTTCCTCGCGACGTACGGCACGATCAACGTCGTCGCGGGCATCGAGCGTCTCGTCTCGAATCCCTCGTACCGTCCGACGTTCCGGACGCACTGGCTGCCGTCGCTGCTCGGCGGCGCGGGATGTCTCTCGGTGATGTGCCTCATCAACACGCCGGCGACGATCCTCGCGATCCTCGTCATCGGCGCGACGTACGTCGTGCTCACCCGCGCGCGTCTCGAGGCGGCCTGGGGCGACGTGCGGAGCGGGCTATGGTTCACGATCACCCGCTTCGGCCTGCTCCGCTACGTGAGCTCGCGCCAGCACGTGCGGAACTGGCGCCCGGTGCTGCTCGTCCTCGCCGGCAACCCGCGCGGCCGCGCGCCGATGGTCGAGTTCGCCCAGTGCCTCGAAGCCCGTCGCGGGTTCCTGTTCCTCGCCCAGATCGTCACCGGCGACTGGGCGGAATTCGCGCCGCGCCAGCGCAAGCTCCAGGCGGCGCTGCGGACGTACATCGCCGACAACCGCCTGTCCGCGGTGCCCCGCGCCATCGTCGCCGACGACTTCGAGCACGGCGTCGCGACGCTGCTCCAGGTCAGCGGCACGGGCCAGTTCGAGCCGAACACGGTCCTCATCGGCTGGAGCGACGACGCGGTGAAGGAGGCGCAGTTCGGTCGGGTGATCGAGCACATCCTCCAGTTCGAGCGCAACCTCATCGTCTACGCCGACGCCGACGACGACCAGCGCGACGCCCTGAAGCCCGTGATCGACATCTGGTGGTACGCGCGGGGGAACGGCACGTTCATGCTCACGCTCGCGTACCTGCTGTGCGTGACGCCGGAGTGGCGGCATCACCGCATCCGGGTGCTGCGGATCATCCGCGACGAAGCCGGGGCCGCGGAGGCGCGGGCCGGGACGGAAGCGATCGTGCGCGAGTTCCGGGTCGACGCGGACGTCGAGGTGATCGTGTCGAAGGACGAGCCGCACGACGTGATCGCGCGGACGTCGTACCGTTCGGCCGTGTGCTTCGTCGGCCTGTCGACGCAGTCGCTCGAGGCGGAGACCAGCGCGCTGGCACCCTATGCCCGCCTCGTCGCCCGCCTCGACGGCCGCGTGATCCTCGCCAAGAGCTGGCACGACCTCGAGTTCTGAATCCACGACCGGATTCACCACGGAGAAGCTATGAAAGTCGGGCCTCCTGGCCGGCAGGTTGTCAACGTGTGTTGCATGCTGCCACGAGCTTGGCCCCCGCGGGGGTTGTCTCAATCAATCCAGGAGACCCGACATGTCACA
>JAGQOI010000138.1 GCA_020427625.1 Phycisphaerales bacterium
CCGCGAGCACGGTGCTCAGCGCGATGGTCGTCGAACCGAACACGAGCGACGCCATGCGGATCCAGCAGACTTCGTACACGAGCCCGGCGAAGCCGCTCGTGACGAAGCACGCGACGGCGATCCGGGCGCCGCGGCGGGTGCGGGCGTCGTCCGATCGTGGGGCGGACGTTGCCGGTGATCCGGAGTTCGGCATGACGAGCAGTATGTCGGTCGCGGTTCGGCCGGGCAAGACGCGATGCCGTCGGCGGGACGATGGGCGGCGTGGAGCGGGCCGCGGCGGTCGGACACGATGAAGCGCGAGAGGCGCCGATCGCGCCGAGTGCGCGAGTGCGCGAGATCGCGCCGTGCTCGACGGGTCGCGCGGGCCCGAGCCTTCCGTACACCCGGGCATGGTGATTTGCTTGCAAATCTCAGGATTCGCGCTTGGCGCGCGGCCATTCGTGTGGCCTTGTATCGTTGCGGCGCTGATCACCGCGCCTCGAACCACGACCGTCGCCGATGGGTGACGGGACGTGCTCCGGGGTCCATGTCTTCACGATCAGCATTCATGCCGCCTCGGGTTCGACATCAGATCGACATCGTCGCGCTCTCCGGAACGTCGGTTCCTGGCGCGGCGGCACCGGTTCGTTCTCCAGGGGTTCGATGCGCCGCGCCGGTCATGGCGCGACGTCCTCGACTCTCATTCGCGCTCGCGGTCGACGTGACGTGACGGCGGTCTGTGCGCCGTCGACGGGTCGCGCCGGTCGTCCGGGTCTTCACCGTCGGCGCATCCGGTCGGGCGTCGTCGACACGGCCCACCTCATCGTCCCGACCGCAAGGAGTCTGCCATGACCGTACGAACCATGCTGCACGCGTTCACGTGCCTCGCGGCGGCGCTTGCCGTCGTCGGGCCGGGACGCGCCGACACCATTCACGTGAACGCGGCCTGCGGCGACGACGCCTGGACCGGACAGTCGGCGAACTGCGTCGCGCCCAACGGGCCGAAGCAGTCGATCAAGGCCGCCGTGGGCGCCGCGACGAACGGCGACCTCGTGCTCGTCGCGGACGGGCTCTACATCGGCGACGACAATCGCGACGTCTCGTTCGGCGGGAAGTCGATCCGCGTCGAGTCCGCGAACGGCCCGGCGGCGTGCATCATCGATCGGCAGGGCTTCGGGCGCGCCTTCCGCTTCGCGAACCACGAGCCGCCGACGGCGACGCTTCGCGGCTTCACGATCCGCAACGGGCATGCCTCGCTCGGCGGCGCCGTGCTCGTGCAGAACGGCGCGCGCCCGACCATCATCGACTGCCGCTTCGAGAACTGCTCCGGCGACGTCGGCGGCGCGATGCGCGTCATCGACGCGGGACCGATGGAGGTGCGCGACTGCACGTTCGTGAACGCCGCCGCGGTCGGCGGGGGCGCGATGTTCGTGTA
This sequence comes from Phycisphaerales bacterium, assembly GCA_020427625.1. Lineage (GTDB taxonomy): Bacteria > Planctomycetota > Phycisphaerae > Phycisphaerales > SM1A02 > JAGQOI01. The sequence goes on from JAGQOI010000138.1 coordinate 1,415, forward strand.
CGAGAGTCACGTCGTGATCGCCGGCTGCCGCTTCTCGGCCGGCGTCGCGGAAGTCAGCGGCGGCGCGATCTCGGCCTGCGGCGGCACGATCGAGGTGAGCCGCTCGATGTTCGACAACTGTCACTGCTCGTTCATCGGCGGCGCCGTCGACGTCTGCGCGGACACGGTCTTCACGAACTGCGCGTTCAGTCGCAACGACGCCGTCGAGGGCGGCGCGATGCACACGACCGGCGGGCAGTACTGGCTCGACAACTGCACGGTCGCGACGTCGTGGGCGGGGTTCGCGTTCCGCGGCGACGGGACGGTGCATCTGTCCAACTCGATCGTGTGGAACAACACGCCCGCGCATTCGATCGGCGTCAACATGGTCGCGTTGTACTCCAACGTGCAGGGCAACGGGTCGTCGGCGAACGGGAACATGAACTCGGACCCGCTCTTCGTGCAGCCGGGCGCCGACGATCTCCGGCTCGGCCTCGGCTCGCCGTGCGTGAATGCCGCGAGTTCGGCGCTGCTGCCGAACGACGTGCACGACGCCGACGGCGACGGCGACACCTCGGAGCCGCTGCCGTTCGATCTCGCCGGCCTCGCCCGCGTGCAGGACGGCGCGCCGGACATCGGCGCGTACGAAGGCGCGTTCCCGATCCAGTTGCCCAGTGCGAGCGACGACGACATCGACGAGGGCGAGACGACGATCCTCGTGCCCGAAGGCAACGACTTCAACCCGATCCTCGCGCCGGCCGTGATCGTCCGCAACGTGGATGCGGGCGATGATGCGAGCTACACGGTGACGCAGTTGAACACGAATCCGCGGCCGGGCGCGGGCGGCTACGACATCGTCGGCCGCGCGCTGGTGACGGTGTCGGACATGGGCGGCGGCGAGCACCTCTCGCGGCTGTTCATCTCGTTCAATGCCTCGGACCTCGCCGGGCTCGACCCGGCCGACATCGGCGTTGCGCGACTCGACGAGAGTCACGGGCGCTGGGTGCACGGCGCGATCGGCAACACGCAACCGAGTCCCGGCCAGCCGGGACCGATCGGCGACCGCATGCTCGATCTCGACGGCGGCCCGTGGGTCGTGAGCGCCGAACTGGGTGACGGCGGCGTGTACTGGGATCCGGGCCTCGCGCACGGGTTCGCCTGGATGAACGTCGACGGCATCGGCACGTTCGCGATCGGCGTCGCGATCTGTCCGGCCGACTGCTGGCCGGGCGCGGGCGACGGCGTCGTCGATGCCGGTGATCTCCAGTTCGTCCTGTCGAACTGGGGCGAGGTCGGTGCGTACCTGCCGTGCGATCTCGACCTCGACGGCATCGTCGGGCCGGTGGATCTCATGCTCGTGCTGGCGAACTGGGGCGCGTGCACCGACGGCGACGACGGTGATGCGGGCGGATCCGACCCGCCGCCGATCGACAGCGAAGGCTGGGGCGAGTGCACGCACGAGCCGTGTCACGGCGATCTCGACGGGAACGGGACGGTCGATCCCGGCGACCTGGCGATCCTGTTCGCCTTCTGGAGTGAGCCGCACCCGGAACCGGGCCCGTCCCACGACGGTGAGGCCGGATCACGCACGGACGGCGTCGGTCTCGCGATCGCCGATCTCGACGGCGACGGGCGCGTCGATCGCGCGGATCTCCGTCGACTGCTGAGCGGTCGCTAGAAGCCCCTTCCGGGGGCCAATGGCTCCTCTTTCTCTGCCGCCGGTCGCCCGACCCCCGTCGGGTGACCGGCTTTTGCGATCGAGCGGCGCGCGGTATGGTGCGCCGTTTCCCGGCGCGTCGTTCCGATCGCGGGCGCTCGCCCCACGGAGACCCATCACCATGACCTCGCGGGTGCCCGTCGTCGGCGGGAACTGGAAGATGAACCTCGACCTCGCCTCCGCGGCCGAACTCGCGGACGACATCGTGGCGGGTCTCGGTGCGTCCGAACTCCAGTGCGACGTCATGCTCTTTCCGCCGTTCCCCTACCTCCATACGGTCGGCAAGATCCTCGGCCATCACGCGGTCCTGCTCGGGGCCCAGAACGTCTGGACGGAGGCGAACGGGGCGTACACCGGCGAGGTCAGCACGTCCATGCTGCACGACCTCGCGACGACCGTCGTGCTCGTCGGACATTCCGAGCGACGACACGTGATCGGCGAGGACGACGCGCTCGTCGCCCGCAAGGTCCGCGCGGCTCTCGCGGCCGACCTTCGCGTCGTCCTGTGCGTCGGCGAGACCCTCGACCAGCGACACGCCGGGCAGACCGAGACGGTCGTCCTCGGCCAGATCCGTTCCGGGTTATCGGACGTCACGGTGCCGGAGATGGCTCGGGTGGTGATCGCCTACGAGCCGGTCTGGGCGATCGGCACGGGTGCGACGGCGACGCCGGAGGACGCCCAGGCGGTGCATGCGTCGATCCGGGCGTGGATTTCGGATCGATTCGGGGCCGCGACCGGGGCCGCAACGCGGATACAATACGGCGGATCCGTCACGCCGCGGAACGCGGCCGAACTGTTTGCTCAGCCCGACATCGACGGTGGCCTCATCGGCGGCGCTTCATTGAAGGCGGACGCCTTCCTCGCCATCGTCCGGGCCGCCATATCGACCCCCTGACCGTCCTTTGCGCGCTCCCGCGCGACTCTTTCGGCGCTGCGTGCGCGACTTTCCGTATCGAGGCAATCTCATGAGTACCGGCTTTCTCGTTCTGACCTTCATCTTCGCGCTGATCTCGGTCTTTTTTTTTT
>JAGQOI010000139.1 GCA_020427625.1 Phycisphaerales bacterium
CATGGTCGACGCCCTCCCCGACCTCCTGTTCCGTCCCGATGATCCCGCGCGAGAGGCGCTCCGACACCGCGCGCAGGACCTCGCGGCGTCCATCGACGCCGCCCGCGCGGCCGCGCCCGTCGACTGGACCGGTCCCACCCTGCTCCTCGCCGACATCGACCCGCTGCTCGCCTTCGGTCGTCACACCTATCTCGACGATCTCTGGACGATGATCGGGTCCGCCAACGCCGTCGCCGCCGACGGGTGGATCGAACTCACCCTGGAGGACGTGCAGCGCCTCGACCCGGCGGCGATCGTCGTCGTCGAGTCCGGCGTCGCCGCGACCTCGGCCCTCGATCCCGCGACGGCGCCGTGGTCGGCGCTCGACGTTCGCGCCGTGCGGTCCGGTCGCCTGCGCGTGGTTCGTCACCCGGACGCGCTTCGTCCGAGCGCGGGCGTCGTCGCCGTCATCGACCTGCTGCGGCAGGCGGCGGGGGGTTTCGCGGAGTCGGCGCCATGACGCCGGTGCGTCGGCGCGTCGGCCTGGCGGTTCTCGTCGCGCTTGCCGCGGGTGCGATCCTCGCGCGTCTCGTCATCGATCGTGATCCTTCGGGCGTGATCCGGCTCGCCTGGCCGGAGCCGGAATGGAGCGCGTTCCGCTGGACCGCGATCCTCGCCGGCACGATCGTCGGCGGCGCCCTCGGTCTCGCCGGTCTCATGCTCCAGGTGCTGCTTCGCAATGCGCTCGCGTCGCCCGCCGTGCTCGGCGTCTCCAGCGGCGCCGGGCTCGGGGTCGTCCTGTCGTGGCATCTGGCGGGCGGGATGGTGTGGTTCGGGGACGACCTGGCCGCGGTCGCGGGCGGCCTGCTCGTGCTCGGCATCGTGTTCGCGCTCGGCCAGCGCCGCGGGCTCGTCGATCCCGTCGCGATCATCCTCGTCGGCGTCGTCGTCTCGATGATCTGCGGCGCGCTCATGATGCTCGTCCAGCACCTCAGCCCCGCCGGCATGCGCGCGGATCTCATCACCTGGATGATGGGGGAGATCCCGCAACTCGTCGATCGCTCCACCCTCGTCGCCGCGGCCGTCGTCACCGGGCTCGCCGCGATCGTCGCCGTCGGCGCGGGTCGGGCCATGGACGTCGCCGTGCTCGACGACGACGAGGCGCGAACGGTCGGGCTCTCCCTCGGACGCCTCCGCCTGTTCCTCTTCCTCGCCTCCGGACTGCTCACCGCCGGCGCCGTCGCCGTCGCCGGGCCCATCGGGTTCGTCGGACTCGTCGGGCCGCACGCCGCGCGGCTGCTCGTCGGGCCGCGACATCGGCTCCTCGTCGTCGGGTCCGTCCTCGCCGGCATCGCGCTCGTCGTCGGCGCGGACGCGGCCCGTCAGACCATCGACCTCGGTCGCGGGCGCCTTCCGATCGGCGTCCTCACCGCGCTCGTGGGCGGCCCGTTGTTCATCTGGCTTCTGCGCCGCGGCGGGAGGTCGGGATGACGCTGCGCGCGGAGGCGATCACGGTGCGGTTCGGCGCGATCGAGGCGGTGCGCGAGGTCACGGCGTCGCTCTCGCCCGGCGCGATCACGGCCGTCATCGGACCGAATGCCGCGGGCAAGTCCACGCTCCTGCGCGCCCTCGTCGGCGTCGTGCGCCCGGAGCACGGACGGGTTCGACTCGGCGATCTCGACGTCCATCGCGCGACGGCGCGAGCGATCGCCCGCCGACTCGCCTACGTCGCCCAGCGCCCCGTCGTCGCCGCGCCGTTCTCCGCCCGGGAGGTCGTCGCCCTCGGACGCTATGCCGCGGGCCGGAACGAGCGGCGGGTCCGGGCGGCGATCGACGAACTCGACCTCGGCGCCCTGGCCGACCGCCCGTTTGCGACCCTCAGCGTCGGCCAGCAGCAGATGGTCACGCTCGCCCGCGCATTCGCCCAGGTGCCCGACGACGGCGTGCTCGTCCTCGATGAACCGACGTCGGCCATGGACCTCCGGCACGTGCGACAGGTCGCCGCACGCCTCCGCGACCGGCGTCGGCGCGGCCTGTCGATCCTCATCGCGGCCCACGACCTGACGATCGTCGGGGCGCTTGCCGACGAGGTCTGGATCATGGTGGACGGACGCCTCGTCGAGGCCGGTCCCACCGATGTCGTGCTCAGTCCCGACCGCCTGGAACGCGCCTTCGGCGTGCCGTTCACCCGCCTCGCCCGGCCCGACGGCGGGACGATTCTCACGACGATCCCGTCGCCGGAGGAGTCGAGCCGATAGAATCCGGTCATGACCAGCGGCATCATCAGTGTCATCATCTTCCTCGCGATCACCGTGGTGCAGATCGTCGCGGCTCAGAACGAGAAGCGCAAGAAGGCCGAGCGCGAGGACGCCGAACGACGGCGTCGCATCGCCGCCCGTGGCGGTGATCCGGACGCGGCGCCGACCCCCGCGGTCCCGGCGACCGCCGGCGGGGATCTCGCGACCCGACGCCGCCAGCAACTCGACGAACTCCGACGCCGCAAGGCGACCCCGGTCGCCGGCGCCCCGCGACCCGCGTCGCCGTCGATCGGCGTGCCCTCGTCGATGGCGCCGCCGACCGGGCGACCGTCCCCGACGGCGGGTCCGCGCGCCGCGCCGCTCCAGGCCGGTTCCGGACCCGGCAAGGTGACGCTCACGCCGCCGCCGGCCAAGCGCGCATCGCCACCGCGCGCCAA
>JAGQOI010000140.1 GCA_020427625.1 Phycisphaerales bacterium
CTGACGTTCACCGCCCTGGCGATCTGGATCCGGTCGTGCAGGATGGCCATCATGAGCTGCCGGTTGTACTTCAGCACGGGCGTCTGCCCGGTATGCAGCGAGTGGCTCTTGGCCCAGCCAAGCCCGAAGCGGATCGAGAGCGACCCCTTGCGCGCCGCGGCATCAACGGCCCCGGGATCGTCGGTGACGTAGAGACCGGGGATACCGATCGAGCCGCCCGGACGGGTGAGCTCCATCGACGCGTTCAGCACGACCGCGGGCGCTTCGGTGTTCGCATCCGCGCCGTGCCCGCGCGCCTCGAAGCCGACGCAGTCCACTGCGCTGTCCACTTCCGGGACCCCGAGGATCTGCGCGACCTTGTCGGCGAGGGACCCGGTCTCCTTGAGGTTGACGGTTTCGCAGCCGAATGATCGCGCGTGCGCGAGCCGCTGCTCATTCATGTCGCCGACGATGACCACCGCCGCGCCGAGCAACTGGGCGGACGCGGCGGCCGCGAGGCCCACCGGGCCGGCGCCGGCGATGTAGACCGTCGAACCGGGACCGACGCCCGCGGTGACCGCGCCGTGATAGCCGGTGGGCAGAATGTCGCTCAGACAGGTCAGGTCGCGGATCTTCGCCATGGCCTGGTCCTTGTCGGGGAACTTGAGGAGGTTGAAGTCGGCGTACGGGATCATGATGTACTCGGCCTGTCCCCCCACCCAGCCGCCCATGTCCACATAGCCGTACGCGCCGCCCGCCCGCTCAGGATTGACCGTGAGGCAGATGCCGGTCTGCTGCTCCTTGCAGGTTCGACAGCGGCCGCAGGCGACGTTGAACGGCACGGACACCAGGTCTCCGACCTTCACGAACTCCACGTCACGTCCGGCTTCGATGACCTCTCCGGTGATCTCATGACCCAGCACCAGGCCGACGGGAGCCGTGGTCCGGCCCCGCACCATGTGCTGATCACTGCCGCAGATGTTCGTGACGACGATCTTGAGGATCACGCCGTGCTCGGCCTGCCTGCCTCCGGGATTCACGAGCCTGGGAAAGTCGATGGCCTCGACTTCCACCTTGCCCGGGCCCTTGTACACGACGCCCCGATTGGTTGACGAGTGTTCTCCTTCTCAGTGTCCAGGCGACAATACGGTTGAACCCCGGCGCGGCGTGCGACCTCCATCCACGATGCCGGCCGCGGTCGGTTCGGAACTCACTGATCACATGGTTCGACGGGAACAACGCGAGCAGCATTCAGATCTCGAAGTACTCCTTGATGCCCTTCAGTGCATTGTGCGTCGCCGACGGGGCGATGATCAGTCCCATCACTCGGCTGACCACGCTTGCGCCACTCGCACCGATCACGCGCTGGACACGACCGGCCACCAGCATGAGCACGAGAGCGACGACGAGCACGGCAAGCATCATGAGAACGGTCTGCGCCTGCTCCCAGAGATTGAAGCGGGAGTTCTCCGTGAACAGAACGGCGGCAAGCATCGCGCCCGGCCCCGCAATCGAGGGCACGGCAAGCGGATAGATGGCGGTGTCGTGAGCATTCTCGGCGAGCGTGAGCTCCGTCTCGGGCTTGCTCTCGCCCAGGATCATCGTGATCGCGAACAGAAACAGGACGAGGCCTCCGGCGATGCGAAACGCCGGAAGCGGAATGCTCATCGCCCTGAGGATGATCTCGCCTGCGAGAACGAAGAAGACGAGCACGGCCGCCGAGACTCCGGTTGCGATGAACGCAAGCCGGCGCTTCTTCGCTTCGTCACAGTGCTGCGTGACCGCGACAAACACCGGCACCGTCCCGATGGGATCGATGACCGCGAAGAACGCAATGAATGTCGCGAGGAAGTCGATCATCGAGTGATGCACGCGTCCGATCGTCGGGCTGAACTGGTCACA
>JAGQOI010000141.1 GCA_020427625.1 Phycisphaerales bacterium
GCTTGAATTCGTCCGTGTACGTCCGCTTCATGTGAACCACTCCAATTCCGGCGGCCAATTATGCCACCTCGCTTGGGTGTCCACCATTCGTGGGGAACCTCAGATCGAGTGGCACCGACGACACGATCCGAAAACCACGTTCTCAACCTCCGTGCCCTCCGTGCCTCCGTGGTGAACCCCCGCCGTCCAGGGTCTGGAGCCGGAACTGGCCGGGGCGGTCGGCGTCGGGCGCGACGGTGACGCAGGGGGGGCCGGGCTCGTGGTCGAGGACGAGCCGCCAGCCCTCGCTCGCGGCCTGCTCGAGCAGGGTCCGCTTGGATCGCATGTTCTCGTGCGGCAGCATGTCGTACGCGAGGCTGAACGCGAGCCCGACGTGATGAACGGTCGGCATGACGTCACCGACGAACGCGACGGTGCCACGCCCGTCGTCGAAGCGGATCGCGTGTTGTCCCCACGTGTGGCCGACCATCGGCCAGACGTGGATGCCGGGCAGCACTTCGGCATCGCCGTCGACGAGACGGACGCGCGCGACGATCGGATCGAGGTGCGAGCGCAGATACGTCCGCGTCATCGTCGACTTGTTCGCGAGCGCATCGTCCCACTCCGTCCGCTGCACGATGATCTCGGCGTTCGGAAAGGTCAGCGTCGGCGCGCCGGTCTCATCGAGACGCGTGAGCCCCGCGGCATGGTCGAAGTGCAGATGCGAGACGATGACGTGATCGATGTCGCCCGGTTCGACCTCATGTTCGGCGAGCGCATCGACGATGGTGCGCCGTTCGAGATGGAAGATCCCGCGTTCCTTGTCGGACCACTTGTCGCCGAATCCCGTCTCGATGAGCACGCGCGTCGTACCGTCATGCAGGAGCAGACAGTTCGTCTGGAGATCGATGCGATTCTGGTCGTCGCACGAGACCATCCGCGACCACAGCGCCTTCGGCACGACGCCGAACATGCTCCCGCCGTCGAGCCGCAACGCCCCCGCCCGCAGCACATCCATGGACCATTGAGAAGCCATGCCGTGGATTGTACCTCGGGCGGAATTGCACCACGGAGACACGGAGGGCACGGAGAAGATGCTTCGGTTCGGAAGGCTGCGCGGGGCGCGCTCGATCAGGCGAACGTCACCGACACACGGTCCGAACCACTGCTTCACTCTCCGTGACTCCGTGCCTCCGTTGAACCATCCGGAAGGAATGCACCACGGAGGCACGGAGGGCACGGAGAAGCCACTTCGGTTCGGAAGGCTGCGCGGAGCGCGCTCGATCAGGCGAATGTCACCGACACTCGATCCGAACCAGATGATTCCTCTCCGTGTGCTCCGTGCCTCCGTGGTGAACACGCCGAACGGAAGCACGGCGGGCGTCAGTGGTCGACGAGGACGGTGTAGCGGTAGGTGAGGGTCCGCTCGCTGTCGGGAGGGAGTTCGATCGTCCAGGTGAGTTCGGCGCGACGGTTGATCGAGTACACGCCGTCCTCGCGCAACGACTCCACGGGATCGCCTTCCGCTTCGATGAGGTCGCCGGAGAAGCGGCGGCGGATGACGATGCGCACCGGCGTCGCGCGATGGTTGCAGACAAGCACCTCGCCGCGCACGTCGATCTCGCGGAAGTCGTTGCCGCCGATGAAGACGATGCGGCGTTCGCCCGGCTCCTCCTGCTCGGCGTGACGCGTGCGGACGCTCAACGCCTTCGTGACGTGCAGCGTGACGGACTCGCCCGGGTTCGACCACGATGACATGCGCTGACCCAGGAAGCGGCCCGCGGCACGGATCGTCGCGACGCCCGTCGTCATCGGGAACGGCAGCGGATTCCGGAACCGGATCGCATCCCAGGCGACGTCGCGGTACGCCTCGGGATCGCGCTGACGCTCGTACTCGTCGATGAATCGCCCGTCGGGTCGACGCGTGTCGGGAATGATCCACTCGACGATGTGCTCGTACGCAGCCGCGGCCGTCGCGACGTCGAACGTCACGGTGTCGCCACGCTTCAGCGTGCGACGACCGGCGGACTGGTGGTGGATGTCGGCGCGTCCGTCGACCTCCGGCGCGGTCGGACCGGCCGGACCGGACGTTCCGCCGGCGTAGGTCGCGAGTTGCTGCGTCAGCACGTCGTTGTTGCCGAGCACGCCGCCGGGATCGTTCATGCGCTGCGAGAGCTCGGCGAAGAACTGCGCGAGCGAGGTCGACGCGGCCATGGGCGAGCGCACGTGGGCGAACTCGATGTTCGGGAATCCGGAGATGAGATCGATGTCGACGTCGGTGAGATCGACGAACTCGTTGCGGATCGTCGCCTGCTGCGTGATGGTCAGCGTGTCGGGATCGGTGAGATCGACGTGATAGCCCGCGGCCCAGGCCGCGCCGTGCGTGAGATAGGTGATCCACGCAACGAACGGACCCTCGCCCGCGCCGGGCGCGACGTCGAGGATGAGCACGGGCTGGGCGACGGTGCGCACGCCCGGCACCCACGTGACGACTTCGATGGCGACGACCTCGTCGAGATCGAGGTACTGCCGTCCGGTCGCGGCATCGATGACGACGAACCCCGCGCCGGTCGCCTCGGCCGGTCGAACGATGCCGACGGCGGTGCCGCTGACGGTCGCGAAGGCGTCGCCGCGGAGCCGGAGGTTCACGCGTCGTCCGACGAGGTCCTGGCGCAGATCGCCGGCGGTCGGGCCGAGGGTGAGATCGACCATGCGGGTGGTGACGCGGCTCTCGATCCGGGCGGGCGATTCGACCCAGTACGACCCGTGCACGGGTTCGGGTACATCGTCGAGCGCGAACGATCCGGGCCCGGGCAGCGTGACCTCCCGCCGCACGGCCGCGACACCGTTCTTGAAGAGTCCGACGGAGACGATGCGGGACTCGACGACGACATCATCGGCCCGAACCGGCGCGGCGACGAGGACCAGGGAGACGAGAACGAACGACATCATCACGCGCATGATCGGACCTCCGGGGGGGGGGGCGAAGGGTTCGCCGGATGGAGTATCGATCACGGGCGCGGGGGGGATGTCACAGGGGTGTAACGGGGGGGGCGTCGAGGAAACGAATTGCCTCTTGGATGATCCCATAGAACTCGTTGTTGGCGAGCGCGATCAAGGCGATCGAATCGTCCACTCCTTCGTCCGTGACGATCGTCCCAGCAACGATGACTTGGTCATCGGTATCCCACTGGATGACGAGGCTTCCATCGTCGAAGGCCTCGCTGCCATCCGGCGCCATCATCAGGTTGACCGCCTCCGCCACCCTGTTGGGTTGAAGTCCGCGCTCGGCCAAGTCGTCGTCGGTCAGTAGGTAGACCAACTCGTGCACTTCGCGCAGCGCTGCCAACGGCCGCTCGCGGTCTACCCAGTCGGCATGATGCTGGCCGCGCTGGCGCCAGCGCTGGCGCAAGGACTCACCCGATGGAGCAAAGCAGGACGAACTGTCACCGGGACAGCCAAACGACTGGCCGCGGATCCAGAGACGGAAGCGACCGAATGCGGAACCGATATCGCGGGCGGAATCAGAGCCGTATCGCACTTCGACCGCGAATCGTTGTTGGTCGCCGAATAGTGTCACTTCGGAGGCACTCCCAGACTCTTCTTGACGTTGTTCGGGATGCGATGCTTCGGAATCGCATTTGGACCCGATGTGGAACCGTTCCAATGAGTCTTACCGTTGCTTGGTCGAGAGTAACGATAGACATCGCCGTTCTGGTTCTTGCCGTACCAGTTTCCGTCCTTGCCCTTGATCGCATCCTTGTATACATCGGCCGCGTCAGCGGGCTCTTGCGAAGCCTTTCCTCTCGCGTTCTGATGGTGCTTTGGATTGTGTTCGAGTTCAGGCTTCTCGTCCCCATCATCCCCGTCCCCGTCACCACCACCCCCGCACGCCTCGCAGGTTGCGACCTCCGTGTTCGGGATCGTCTTCGCCTTCTTCTCCGCCTCGTCGGCCTGCTCGGACATCGCATTGATGCCCTCGGAGAGTCCGACCGCCGCGATGGCCGCGCTGCCGACGAACACGACCGCCTCCGCCAGTGCGATGAGCGCCTCCCCGATCAGTGGCAGTGCAACCGCACCCATCAGGCTTCGTCCCTTTGCCCGCCACGGCTCTCCGCATCGAGCGAACGGATCGTCGGGCCGAGGTGTCCGAGGAGATGTTCAACGACCTGCTCCGGATGCATCGAGGGATGCCGGAGCGCCCGCTGCACCGGTGGCGCGAGGTGGAAGTCGTCGCCCGCCAGCATCGCGAGCGATGCGAAGCGGAACAGGCCGCGCCGGGTGCTGATGCCGTACGTCCGTGCCGTCGTGTCGAGACGGATGGCCCGCTTTCGCGCCGCCGTCGGATCGGATGCGGTTTCCGGAAACACCGACGACAGCTCACTCGTGAGCGAGTCGATCCATTCCCCGCGCGTCGCGGCCTCCATCGCCTCCATGTGTCGCGGCTGCATCACGAACATGGCATCACACCCCCGTCCGTTGCCTCGACAATCCACTCATCGATCGCGCCGCCCTCGACCCGCGCACGCTCCTCCACCGTGCACGCCGGCAGGAACGCGCCGATGATCCGCGGGTCCGCCAGCCGGAACCACGCCGCGCGCCCGTTCGGCAACCGCACCATGAGAAAGTGGCGGAAGTGCTTGCGCAGTTCGTACAACGTCGCCTCGCTCACGATGTAATAGCCCCAGGCCTTCCCCCAGCCCTCCATGACCAGCGCCGCGAGCAGCGACGAGTCCTTCGGGAGGCGGACGATCCAGGGGCCGCTCGAACCGGTCGTCTCCTTGATGCGGCCGACGTAGAGGCACTCGAACTCCGTGCGCGACGGATCGTCGGGCGGCGGCGCGAGGCGACGGTCGTCGGGAAGGTTCGCCGGCACCCCGTGGGCCCGGAACAACTCGAGGATCCGGTCGTCCCGCGCGGCGTCGAACAGGCCGAAGACCGTCCCCTCCCGCGATCGGAGGTGCGACAGCACTTCGGACTTCACCGCCGCCAGCGGATCGGTCGCCGCGTCCTTCCACGGTCCGCGCGCGGGCGGCCGATCGAGGACGGGCGAGTGCCAGTCGCTCGGAGCGCGCTTCGACGGGTCCAGCGGTTGTGACGCGGCGGTGCTCATGCGGGTTGCACGGCGGCGGCGGCGTTCGCGGCCGCGGCCTTGTTGCACGGGGTCTGGGTCGGACCGAGAAGCACCGTCGGACATCCCACGGTGATCACGCCGCCGTGCGCGGCGGAATCGCCGAGTCGGGCGGCCGGCTTGTTGCCGATGAGCACCGTCGGATTGCCGCTCGCGATGGTGTCGGGCGGACCGACGCACGTCGCCTGATCGCCCATTCGCGCCGCCGGCATGCCGCCGATCAGCACGGTCGGTTCACCCGCCGGCAGGATGGGCCCGCCGACGTGGGGCTTCGGGCCGGGGTCGACCATCGGGCAGGTGTGCATGTCGCCGACGCGGGCGGCGGGTTGTCCCATCGCAATGCTCCTAGCAGTTGATCTTGACGAGCGGCGCGCTGATGGTGATGTCGCCCGGCGTGAGCACGATCTTGCTGGCGCCGCACTGGATCGTGATCTTCGTGCCCGCGTCGATCGTGATCTCGTCGGCCTTCATGACGTGCTTGCCGCTCACGCCGTGGTCCATGTCGCCGCCGACGACGGTCTTCATGTCGCCGCCGACGGCCTGCAACTTGTAGGCGCCCACTTCTTCGAGCATGGCGCCGCCGGTGGACACGTTCATCACGGCGCCGACCGTGACCTGGTAGGCCGCGCCGATGGTGAGCATCTTCGCCGCGCCGACGTTCTCCGTCTTCACGGATCCCACCGTGATCGACTCGTTCCCCCCCACCTGCTCGGTGCGGTTCGCACCGACGGTGATGGTCTCGTTCGCGCCCACCGTCTCCGTGCGGTTCGCGCCGATGGTGATGGTCTCGTCGGCGCCCACCTGCTCGGTGCGGTTCGCACCGATGGTGGACTGTTCGTTCGAGCCGACGGACTTCGTCCGGTCCACGCCGACGGAGAGCGTCTCGTGGTTGCCGATCGTCTCGGCGTTGTCGTGCTTCACGAGGACCGTCCGGTCCTTCTCGGCCTGGACGTAGACGAGCTCGCTGCCCTTCTTGTCGTCGAACTTCAGCTCGTTGAAGCCGCCGCCGCCCTTGGAGGAGTTCGACTTGAACGTGAACACCGTCGGCTGGGACTTCGGCACGTACGGCGGGTGGTTGTCGCCGTTGTACACGGCGCCCGTCACGATCGGGCGGTCGGGATCGCCTTCGAGGAACTCGACGATCACCTCCTGGTTCACGCGGGGCGTATACAGGCCGCCCCAGTTCGCGCCCGCGTTCGGCTGCGCCACCCGGATGAAGCACGACGACTTCTGGTCCCGCTCGCCGTAGCGATCCCAGTGGAACTGCACGCGGATCCGGCCGAACTCGTCGGTGTGGATCTCGTCGCCCTCGCGCCCCACGACGACCGCGGTCTGCGGGCCCTCCACGATCGGGCGAGGCGTGCGGCGCTCGGGCACGAAGACCTGCTTGTCCGGGATGCAGGTGAAGCGACACCGGTACAGCGGACCGTCGGCGGCATCCGGTCCGGATTCCCACTCGTCGGAGCGCGCGACGTGTGATGCGGACACGACGAGATAGCTGCGATTGCGGTCCGCGCGCGGATGTTCCGCGAGTCGGAACAGGTGTCCGGGCGCGAGGCCGCGGACGTCGCCGTGACCGGTCACGAGTTCCTGGCGGGCCTGGAGTTCGATCATCCTGGTCTCGCCGAGGTGGTTGCCTCGCCCGGCGTCGTAGTACTTGCCGGGATAGTCGAAGATCTCGTGGTGATTGTGTCCGTGCCCCCGCTGCGTCTCCATCGAGACGCGCATCGCCTTGCCGGGGTTCAGGAAGTCGTAGTCGGTGGTCTCGTAGCGGCACGGCCGCACGACCTGCGTGACCCGCCACCCGTGAATGCGTTCGTCGAGTCGCGCCGGACGCGCGCCGGTGTCGTCGTACACGACGGTGTCGTACCCGGGAAACGGCGTATGCAGTCCGGGGCGGTCGCAGAGCACGAGGATGTGTCGATCGGGCTCATGTCGGAAGGAATAGTAGAGGCCCTCCTCCTCCATGAGTCGGCTGACGAAGGCGAAGTCGGTCTCCCGGTACTGCACGCAGTACTTGCGGGGCGCGTACGTGCGCGACAGGCGCAGTTCGAAGTCGCCGCCGTGCTCCTGAAAGATCGTCTCGATGATCTCCAGCGCCGACCGGTTCTGGAAGATGCGGCAGTTCGAGCGATGGCCGAGGAACCAGAGCCACGGCGACACCGTCGCCCGGTACGACGCGTACCGTCCGTGGTTCGCACGCTGTTCGAAGCGGCTCACGATGCCGTGGAAGTGTCGTTCCGTGCCCCGGCTGGACTCGAGCGACAGTCGGACCGTCGCCGGGAACCCGAGCACCTCGTCGAAGGCGATGGCGTCGGAGCGGCTGAGCAGATCGAGTTCGAAGGTGAACGGCCGCCCGAGTTCCTCCCGGCCTCGCCATGCCCTGAGTTGGAACAGGTCCGTTCCCGCCGGCACCGAGACGCCCATCTGACGTGTCATCACGCACCCCTGTTCTGCGACATCCCGGAGTCCCCCGCCGCACCATGTTCATTGTCACAACAGAAAGACGCCGCGGCCACCCGGCGGCGCGCCTCGTCGACGATATCAACCACCCTGCATATCAATCGGGGGGATGCACCACCGAGGCACCGAGTCACGGAGCAGATCATCCGGATTCGGAAGGCGGCGCGGGATGCGCCCGGTCGGCCGATCGTCGCCGACACACGATCCGAAACCATTGCGTCACCCTCCGTGATCTCCGCGCCTCCGTGGTGAACCATCCGAACGGAGCGCACCACCGAGGCGCGGAGTCGGAGGTCAGGCCTTGACGATCGGCGCGGCCGCGTTCGGGGCGTGCTTCGCCATCGCGTTGCGGGTGTCGACGATGAGGCGGGCGTGAGCGCCGAGCATCTCGTAGTCGACCGCGGCATGATCGGTGACGATGAGCACGACGTCGTGGGCCCGGACGACATCGGGCGTGAGGGTGACGGAGTCCAGCGTGATGTGATGCTTGCGCATGTGGGGGAACGATGTCACGTGGGGATCGTGGTAGGCGACGATCGCGCCGCCGCCGTGCAGCATCTCGATGATCTCGGCGGCGGGACTCTCGCGGATGTCGTCGATGTTGGGCTTGTAGGCGATGCCCATGACGAGGATCTTCGCGCCGCGCAGGGAGCGTTCGCGTTCGTTGAGGGCGCTGACGAGTTGTCCGACGACGTAGGTCGGCATCTGCTTGTTGATCTCGCCGGCGAGTTCGATGAACTTCGTCGTGCGCCCGATCGCCTTCGCCTTCCACGTGAGATAGAACGGATCGATCGGGATGCAGTGTCCGCCCAGGCCGGGTCCGGGATAGAAGGGCTGGAATCCGAACGGCTTGGTGGACGCGGCATCGATGACCTCCCACACGTCGATGTCCATGTCGCGGAGGAGGATCTTCATCTCGTTCACCATCGCGATGTTCACGG
This sequence comes from Phycisphaerales bacterium, assembly GCA_020427625.1. Lineage (GTDB taxonomy): Bacteria > Planctomycetota > Phycisphaerae > Phycisphaerales > SM1A02 > JAGQOI01. The sequence continues at coordinate 8,515 of JAGQOI010000141.1, forward strand.
CGCGATAGATGTTCTCAAGCAGTTTCGCGGACTCGGCGACCTCGGCCGAACTCACGGCGTGCACCTGGTTGATGACGCGGGTGTAGAAGCGGGTCGCGAGGTCGCCGCTCACGGCGTCGACGCCGCCGACGAGCTTCGGGATCGACGCGGTGCTGAATCCCTCGCGTCCCGGATCCTCGCGCTCGGGACTGTAGGCGACGAAGAAGTCGACCCCCGCCCGCAGGCCGCCGGCTTCGAGGATGGGCAGCATCTCGTCGCGGGTCGTGCCGGGATAGGTCGTGGACTCGAGGACGACGAGCTGACCTTCGCGCAGGATCTCGGCGACCATGCGGGTCGAGTCGAGGACGAAGCTGAGATCGGGCTCGTTGTGACGTCCGAGGGGCGTCGGCACGCAGAGCAGGATGATGTCCGCCTCGGCGAGCAGCGCGGGATCGGCGGTCGGCGTGAAGCGGTCGGACGCGGCGAGGGTCTTCACGAGGTCCGCGCCGAGGTGCTTGAGGTAGGTCTGGCCGGCGTTCAACTGGTCGACCTTGGTCTGGTCGGTGTCGTAGCCGATCGCGCGGTAGCCGTGCTCGTGCACCGCACGCACGAGGGGCAGGCCGACGTAGCCGAGCCCGACGACGCCGACGACGGCCGTCGCCTGTTCGATCTTCTCCCGCAGACGGGTCGCCGCCGGGCTTTCGGTCATGAGAGTGCTGTTCGCGGTGTTCGTCATCATGGAAGTCGCTTCGAGGGACGGGTTCGCCGTCTTCTCCCTGTCTCGGGCGGTGCGCCCGCGTGGTGCCATTCGAGTCATCGTCGTTCCGGTCCGCCTCCGATCGGGACCGTCGCGATGCACGTCCGTGGTCGATCCTTCTCTCTGCGTCCCGTCGGCATCGTCCGACGGGCGCGTCGCGGTCAGCCGATGCCGAGCAGCGTCGACGGATGCTCCAGCAGGCCGACGACCGTGTTCAGGAAGCGGGCGCCCTCCGCGCCGTCGACGACCCGGTGGTCGCACGACAAGCTCAGCGGGAGCACCTTGCCGGCGTAGAAGGCGCCGTCGCGGGTGAGCACCTGCTCGTAGACCCGCCCGGCCGCGAGAATCGCGACCTCCGGATAGTTGATGATCGGCGTCGCGAAGCGGCCGCCGTAACTGCCGACGTTGGAGATCGTGAACGTCCCGCCCATGAGACGCTCGCGCGGGATCGTCCGGTCGCGGCTCGCGCTCGCGACCTCGCGCACCGCGTCCGCGAGCTGCGCCAGGCCGAGCCGGTCGGCGTTCGGAATGACCGGCACCATCAGCCCGTGATCCGTGTCCACCGCGCACCCGAGGTTGATCACGCCCTTCACGTGGATCATCTCGTTCGCATCGTCCACGATCGCGTTGAGGGCCGGGTGCGATCGCAGCGCGCGGCAGACGGCGGTCATCACGAACGGCAGGAAACTCAACTTCTGCCCGAGCACCCCGGCATACTCGCGACGCTTGCGGTCCAGGGCCGTGACGTCCGCCTCGTCCACCACCGTGAAGTGCACGGCCGTCGAGACGGAGTGATGCAGGGCCTGGGCGATCTTCCGACGCACGCCGCGGAAGGGAATCGTCTCCGACGTGCCGTTCGCGTCGACCGCGACCGGCGTCGGCATGGGGGCGGGCATCGACGCCGGCGCGCGGCGGGCAGACGTCGCCGCTCCCGCGGAGGGCGCCCCGGTTGCGCCCGACCCGGCGCCGGAGGCGTAGGCCTGGACGTCGGAGGCGGTGACCCGTCCGCCGCGCC
>JAGQOI010000142.1 GCA_020427625.1 Phycisphaerales bacterium
CTGCTCATCAATGCGATCCCGACCGTCGTCGCCGGCGTCACCATCGCGACGAGCTACGTCGTCGGCTCGCGGCGCTGCATCGACGCGGCCTGGGCGGACATGCGCACCGGCCTGTGGTTCGCCGTCACCCGATTCGGCCTGCTCCACTACGTCGACTCGCGCCAGCACCTCCGCAACTGGCGCCCGGTCCTGCTCGTCCTCGTCGGGAGTCCCGGCACCCGGCAGCAGATGCTCCGCTTCGCGCACGGCCTCGAATCCGGGCGCGGGCTCCTGTTCCTCGCGCAGATCATCACCGGACCGTGGGAGGAACTGCTCGCGCGTCAGCACCGCGTCCAGGGCGCGCTGCGCACCTTCATCCGCGACAACGAACTCTCCGCCGTCGCCAAGACCGTCATCGCCGACGACTTCGAACACGGCGTCGCGACGCTGCTCCAGGTCACCGGCGTCGGCGAGTTCCAGCCGAACACCGTGATGGTCGGCTGGAGCGACGACGTGCTCAAGCGCGAGGGGTTCTCCGGCGCGATCCGGCGCGTACTCCAGCTCGAACAGAACCTCATCGTGTTCCAGGAGGCCGAGGCGGCCGCGCGGCTGGAACCGACGATCGACGTGTGGTGGTACTCCCGCGAGAACGGCTCGTTCATGTCCACCCTCGCCTACCTGCTCAACACGAACGAGGACTGGAAGCGACACACCATCCGCATCCTGCGGATCATCCGCGACGAGGGCGGCGTCGACGACGCCAAGGCCGGCACCGAGGACGTGCTCGCCGATCTCCGCATTCCCGCCGAAGTCATCGTCCTCGTCTCCGAGGAGCCGCCGCTCGACGTGATCGCCGCGACGTCCGAGTCCGCCGCGGTCTGCTTCGTCGGGATGTCGCTCGTCGACTCCGAGGAGAACCCGCTCGATCAGTACGCGACGCTCGTCGAGCGCCTCCGCGGCAACATCTTCCTCGCCAAGAGCTGGCACGACCTCAACCGCGAGTAGGTTTCGCCGGGACGGTCGTCGCTCACGGCGACCAGGCGCCGAGCAGTATCGCGAGATCCTCGCTGTCCACCGCGCCGCTGCAGTTGAAGTCGGGCGCGCAGCCGGCGCACCGTCCCCAGGCGCTGAGCAGCGCCGCGAGGTCCGTCGCGTCGACCTCGCCGTCGCCGTTCAGGTCCTGCGGGACGAGGTCGGCGCCGAACACGACGACCGATGCCGCGAGATCGCCGCGGCCCGCGTTGTACGACGGAATGATGTTCGTGAACAACTCCGTGCGCGCGAAGCCCTTCGACAGGTTGTACGAGAAGATGTCGTCCGCGTTGTTCACCTCGTACGCGAGCAGCACGTCCGGACCCGCGGCATTCACCGTCGCGAGACCGGCGAGGAACACGCTGACGCCGTCGTCCGGATCGGTGTCCACGTGCAGCGGCGTGAGCCGGCCCGACGGCAGGTCGAGACGCAGCAGCGACTGCGTGCCCGCCGCGAATCGCGCGAGGACGTACATCCCGTTCGGCAACTGGACGAGATCGGTCGCCGTGCCGACGCTCGCCGGTGCGCACGCGATGGTGAGCGCCACGGGGCGCCCGACGACGCTGCCGTCGGTCGGGTCGATCGTGACGATCGCGTCCGCGTTCGTGTCGACCGCGAGCAGCACGCCGGCGCCGTTCACGACGGCGCCGCGGATGGCACGCCCGTCGAGCACGTCGCCGACCGGCGTCGCGACCA
>JAGQOI010000143.1 GCA_020427625.1 Phycisphaerales bacterium
GGGTGAAGCCGAACTTGTACCACTTGAGGTAGTGGTGGATCGAGATGAGGTGGTCGTCGATGTCGGCGTAGTCGTAGCAGCCGGTGCGCGGCCCGTCGTCCGCGGCGCGGAAGCCGTGGCGGGTCGCGACGTCGCGGGTGACGTCGGGATCCCAGCGGAAGTAGTAGCCGAGGAAGACGGCCCGCACGTCGGCGGCGCGGAGTTCGGCGTCGGTCGGCCAGCGGTAGGGCGTGAGTTCGTCCGCTGAGAGCGTCGGTCCGACCCAGTCGTCGGCGTCGGTGCCGAACGTGCAGCCGAACCGGCGCAGCCAGGCGCCGTCGAGTTCGGCGCCGCGCCGTTCCTCGTCGGTCCCGCCGTACTCGAAGGCGCTGTTCTCGCCCCAGACGACGAGGGGGATGTCGAAGTCGACGGCGAGTCGGAGGGGGATCGCGAAGATCGCCATGTGCATGGGCACGGCGGGCGACCCGTGGCGAACGAGCGCCTCGTACATGAATCGCTTCTCGACGTCCGGGTTCACGCGGAAGTCGATGTGATCGACGCCGAGGTCGACGAGGTTGTCGAGGTTGGCCTGTCCGACCTTCGTGCGCAGGGGCGGGCGCCAGGTGACGGCGAGCGGGCGGAGGCCGTGCTCGAGGCAGGTGACGACCTGCCAGGTGCTGTCCTTGCCGCCGCTGACGGGGATCACGCAGTCGTAGCGGGCGTTGCGCGCGCGGACGTCGGCGACGAGGTCGCGGAACGCGTGGGCGCGGGCGGGCCAGTCGATGGTCGCCTTCTCCTCGAGCGTGGCGCAGTTGCAGCGTCCGTCCGGTTCGATGCGGATGTTGGGACGATTGCACGGCGTGACGCAGCGCGAGCAGTACTTCATGCGCAGCACTCCTCGAGGAACATCTTCGTGCTGAGGAACGAGAACAGGAACTTGCTGCGGCTGTTCGGCATGGCGTCGACGTCGAGGAGCGCCTCGATCATGTCGCGCCGGACGTGGTCGTAGATCGGGCTGCGGTCGAGCACGGCGGCGCGGACCTCGGGATCGCGGGCGTCGAGCAGGTCGCCGATGGGCGCGTTGAAGCCGACCTTGCGTCGCTCGTCGAGGACGCAGTCCGGCACGATGCCGCGCATGGCGTCGCGGAGGATCGACTTGGCGAACCCGTCGGCGATGAGGTGGCGCGTCGGGATCCGCTGGCAGAGATCGAACAGGCCGCGGTCGAGGAAGGGCGAGCGGTTCTCCATCGAGACCGACATCGCGTTGAGGTCGTCCTCGTGCAGGATCGGCGGGACGGCCTCGTGAAAGAGTTCGTTGAGCATGCGGTTGCGCAGGAGCCCGCGACAGTACGTCGTCTCGGTGAACGGCTCGTGCCAGTGCACCGTGAGGAAGCGGGCGAACTCGCCGGCGTCGAGGAAGATGTGCCCGCGCTGGTCGGGATCGTTGATGAACACGTGCGGGTCGCGCAGGAACGGGTTGCGGACGATCGGCTCGATGTGCCGCCGCCACGCGTCGAGCGCCGGCGCGAACGCGACCGGGTCCGCCTCGTGCATCTCGTAGAGATAGGCGTTGTGATGATCGAAGTAGCCGGTGAACAGCTCGTCGGCGCCGGTGCCGCTGATGGACACGCGATATCCCGCGGCCGCGACCCGCGCGAGCAGGCGCCACTGCGCGAAGTACGTGATCGTGAACACCGGCGCACCGTGCCCGCGCACGAGCGTCCGCAGGTGGTCGAGGAACCCGGTCTTCTCCAGCGGGATCTCGGTGTGACGCACGCCGAGCTCACGCACCGTGCGGGCGACGATCGGACGCTCGTCGTACCGGTCGTCCGTGTTCACGATCGTGAAGGCGTGCACGTCGCGCCCGAGCACGCGCGTCGCGATCGACACCAGCGTGTTCGAATCGACGCCGCCGCTCAGCAGGAAGGCGGGCGGCACGTCGGCGCGCAGACGCAGGTCCACCGTCCGCACCAGCGCGGCTCGGATGGCCTCGACCGCGTCCGCCCGCGTCATCGTCTCGTCCGCGACCGGCGAGGGCGTCCAGTACCGCGCGATCGTCGTCCGGCCTTCGGCATCGACGCGCATGATCGTCGCCGGAGGCAGCTCCGTGACGTCGCGGTGGAACGAGGTGCGACGATCCTTGTAGAGCGACTTGTAGCCGTTCACGAGGTAGCGGTACGCGTGCGTCATGTCGATCGTGAGCGGCTCATCCTGCATGCGACGCAGGGCGCCGACCTCCGAGGCGAACCGCAGGCCGCCCGGCATCCGCAGAAGGTACAGCGGCTTCTCGCCGAATCGGTCGCGGCACAGGCGGAGCATGCCGGTCTCGCGATCGAACCAGGCGAACGCCCACATGCCCTCGAACCGGTCGAGGGCGTCCTCGCCCCAGGTCGCGAGGGCCGCGAGCAGCACCTCGGTGTCGCTCGTCGTGCGGAACCGCGCGCCGCTCGCCTCGAGATCGCGGCGCAGTTCGCGGTAGTTGTAGAGTTCGCCGTTGAAGACGATCACGTGCCGCCCGTCGTCGAGCGGCTGGTTCGCGCGATCGTCGAGATCGATGATGCTCAGGCGCCGGTGGAGAAGGTCGACGCGACGTCCGTTGGGCAGGTCGTGCGACCAGCGTCCCTCGGCGTCCGGGCCGCGATGGCGCAGCGCGGCGCGACAGGCCTCGATGTGCTCGACGCCGAGGCGGTCGCGACCGAACTGTCCTGCGATGCCGCACATGACGTCAGACGCCCTCCTCGCGCCAGAGGTCGGCGTGCACCGGGTCGCCGGCGTCGAGGGATCGGACGAGCGGGCGACCGACGATGCGATCGATCTCCGAACAGCGGACGCCCCGCGCGGCCCGAACCCAGTCGAGATCCTTCGGCTCGACGACGTGACCGGCCGCGAGGGGACGCATGGCGACCGCGGTCCGGCGCACGGCGGATTCGGAGGCGGTCTCGGTCGGGGTCGGCTGCTTGCGTCCGGTGCCGAGCAGTCGTTCGGCGGCCCGGATGCGCCGGACGAGTTCGCGCATCTGCGCCGGATCGGCGGAGAGGGCGTGATCGCGGAAGGGTGAGTGATCGTGGGCGATGGTGAAATGCTTCTCGACGATGCGGGCGCCGGCGGCGACCGCGATGACCGCGGCATCGGTGCCGAGCGTGTGATCGGAATACCCGACGGTGACGCCGAGCGTGCCGAGGGCGCCGATGGCGCGGAGGTTGGCGTCCTCGGGCGGCGTCGGATAGGCCGCGACGCAGTGCAGGAGGGCGAGGTGCTGGTCGACGGAGCGGGCGTGCCAGCGATCGCGGACCCGCGCGGCCGCGCGGGCGGCGCCGTCGAGATCGACGAACCCGGTCGACATCATGACCGGCTTGCCGGTGTCGGCGACGCGATCGAGGAGCGGGTCGTAGTCGTTGTCGCCGGAGGCGATCTTGAATGCGGGCACGAGCGCGTCGAGCCAGTCGACGCAGTCGGGATCGAACGGGGTGGAGAGAAAGAGCACGTCGCGGGCGGCGGCGACGTCGGCGAGTCGTTCGAAGTCGGCGCGGGTGAGCGCGAATCGGCGCAGTTGATCGAGGCGCGCGGCCTCGGTGCGGGCGACGAGGCGCTCGGGCACGATGGTCTGGAACTTCACGGCGTCCGCGCCGGCGTCGGCGGCGCGATGGACGAGATCGGTCGCGAGCGTGACGTCGCCCTCGTGGTTGTTGCCGATTTCAGCGACGATCAGAACATCCGTGTTCAGATCATGGCGGGCGATGCGCATGGTCATCCACCTTCGACGGCTCCGCCGTCATCCGGGGTGATGGAAGTGCAGGACGTACTCCGTGCGGACGATCTCGAAGCCGAGACGTCGGTAGGCGTTGAGCGCGGGAAGATTCGCGACCTGGGTGCCGACCCGGAGACGACGCACGTCGGGAACGTGACGCGGGATCGTCGCGGTCATCGCCGCGGCGACGCCCCGGCGCCGGATGGCTCGGTCCGTCGCGATGAGGTCGATGATCGCGGTCGCCGAGTCGGGCACGACGACGAGCAGGAATCCGGCGACGCGTCCGTCGACGCGTCCGACGAGCATCGCCTGTCCGCGCGTGCCGTCGAAGTACGCCGAAGCCCAGTCGCGCTTGATGCGGTCCGCGACGGCGCCGTCGACGTGCGGGTCGAGATGGAAGCGATCGAAGGTGAACGCGGTCGCGGCGATGGCGGCGACGGCCTCGCGATCCGCGGGCGTCGCCGGTCGGACGTCGACGTCGGCCGCGTCGGCATCGACGGCACCGGCCTCGCGTTCCCAGGTCACGGTGGTGTCGACGGTGGTGAAGCCGAGTCGATTGAGGCGGGCGACGGTGGCGGGCGACGCGGTGGAGACGCGGGCGGAGGCGAAGCAGGGTTCGGCGCGGAGGGCGTCGGCGAGGTCGTCGCAGCCTTCGTCCAGGTGCGCGGGATCGATGCGCCAGGCCGTGCGCCGGAGGCGCGCACCGAGCCAGGCGTCGGCGTGGAGCGCGGGATGGGCGACGGCAGGCGGCATGGCGTGACTCAGGATCCGACGAGCAGTTCGGGCGCGTTCGCGCGACCGGCGGGCCGACGCGCGAACGAGCGATACCACCGCGCGTACTGCCCGAACCCGCGTTCGAGAGTCGCCGACGGTGCGTAGCCGATGAGGGAGCGCGCCTTGTCGACGCAGAGCGTGCCGCGACTGGGCGTGAGGCGGTCGCGTGGCTCGAATCGGACGGTGACGCCGTCGAATTCCTCGGTGACGAGGTCGATGAGTTCGCGAATGGAGCGCGAGCAGCCGCAGGTGAGGTTGAAGACCTGGTCGTGGGCCGCGGGCGATTCGATGGCGCACACGACGCCGTGCACGAGGTCTTCGATGTAGGTGAAGTCGAGTCGGTCCTCGCCGTCCCCGGCGACGACGAGTTCGCGTCCGTCGAGGGCGCTCTCGATGAAGACCTGCACGACGCGTCGGCTCACGCAGCGTTCGCCGTAGAGGGCGGAGGGTCGGATGATGGTCCAGGGCATGCCCGAGACCTGGCCCGCCGCGATGACCATCTTCTCGCCGCCGTACTTGAGCGATCCGTAGACGCCGAGCGGGGTGCAGGGCGAGTCCTCGTCGACGGTTCCGCTGGCGAAGTTCCCGTAGACCATGCTCGAGGAGAAGTAGATGAAGTGCGGGCGCCGCCCACGCACGGCCTCGAGCGTGCACGCGAGCGTGCGGACGGTGTGTTCGAAGGCGAGGTGCGGCTCGACGTTGGCGCGGTTCGCGTGCGCGATGCCGGCGAGATGCACGAC
>JAGQOI010000144.1 GCA_020427625.1 Phycisphaerales bacterium
ATCTGCTCGTCGACCTGATGATCCGCGAGCGTCCGGATCGGTTCGCCCGCTGGGTCGCGGCCGTGAAGACGGGCACCGACTGGCGCGAGGCCCTGAAGACCGCGTACGGCGCCACCGCGGACGAGCTGTTGTCGGTCTTCGTGCAGTACTACCGCGTGAATGATTGATCGGCGGGCGCGTCCGGCGGCAGTTCCGCAGTGACCGGCGAGGATGACCCGTGTCGCACAGGCAACTGATGTTGAAGCGCATGGTGCTCGCAGGGGCTGTCGTGGCAGCGTCCTCGCTCGCCATCGCATGGTGGATCGGGTGGCGGAGCGTCGGCACTTCGGGTGCCTGGCGGACCGCGCTTCGGGATGGCGTCCCGGCGTCGATCCGGGGCCTGGTTGCCGCGGGGATCGACCCGAATGCGTCAGTCACCCTCGATCCCGCCGACGGCCCGGTGTTGCCGCTGCACGATGCGATCGAGCAGCATGATCGGGCGATGGTTGCCGAGCTGCTGCAATCGGGCGCGGATCCGAATCTCGCAATTGACCGTGGCGGATTCACGGCGGTCCACATCGCCGTGGGCTCGACGCAGTGCACGCTCATCGAGACCCTCGCCGAGTACGGCGCCGATCTGGATCGGGAGGGAGGCGCCAGGACGCCGTTAATGTATGCCATCGATCGGCGCGATGCAGCGTGTGTCGCTGAGCTTCTTCGGCTCGGGGCGCGGGTCGATGTACGCGATCCGAATGGCGAGACGGCGATGGACTGGGCCATCGCAGTGAACGACACCGGTCTCGCCGCGATGCTCCGGGATCACGGTGCGAAGATCACTCAAGACCATCTCTTCAATGCATCGCGTAGGTCGTACGCCGACATGGTGACGTGGTGTGTCTCGGAAGGCGGCCTTGATCCCCTGCGCAGGGAACATGGAACAAGTGCTCTCCTGGAAGCGGCGCAGTCGCAGTGGCGCGGCGCGGCCAGCGTGAAACAACTATTGGAGTGGGGCGCGGACGTGAATGAAGTCTATGTGGTGGAAGGCGTCCAAGGCACTCGCGCACTGCACGTCGCGGCAATGGTTGGAACACTCGACACGGTCAGGGCGCTGATCGACGCCGGTGCGGACGTGAATGCCGCCCGGGCCGACGGACGGACCGCGCTTGATCTGGCTCGTTACCGCCGTGACAAGGACGGCGCGGAGATTGCTGAGTTCCTTTCTGCCCGCTCCGAGTCTGGCGAGTGACGTTGACTGCGCCGGCGCCGGCTTCGGGGCGTCCGCTGACAGTCGGGCGGCGATCGGAGCACCAGATGCGCTTCACGTCGACGAGCGCGAGTTGGGTGAATCAGGTCGAGCCCGGCGGCCATGCAGCGGCTTCGTTGTCGAGCCCTTTCGGGGGATGCAACAGCGCCCGCCGCAGGCGGGCTTCGTCGATCCGAGGTCGACGGTCGGCGCGATGGGCGTTGGATGGGACAGTTCCCCGAGGGAACTGTCCCGGGACTTCGGGCGGCGATGCGCGGATGTCTGGACGCAGAATGTCAGACATCGTCGTTGCCCGTGGCGGGCATGCGAAGTATCGTCGGGGTATCCGGTGGGAGTGTAGGTATGGTTGCACACGCTACGTTGGTGCTGACGCTGGCGCTGGGCCAATGTGGCTACGACGTTGAGGTTGTGGCCACGCCCGCGTGTTTCGGATCCAGCGCAGTCCAGCCGATGGCCGTCTCGAACTCCGGCGTCGTCGTCGGCACGATGCTCAATACCTGCTCCGGTGCGACCACGGACGCCTTCGTCTGGTCCGCCGCGACCGGATTCCAGATCATTGACTTCGGGGTCGATATCGTCTCGGCGCACGCACGAGGCATCACCGAGTCCGGCGTCATCGTCGGCGACGTGAACACGACGACAGGGATCCTGCAGGGCTTCCGTTTTGTCGATGGAGAGGTCACGCTTCTCGATCTCATCGACGGGGCGAATCTGAGCATTGCCAACGATGTCAACGCCGCGGGTGTCGCCACGGGGTATTCCCAGAACGACATCGTCGGGCAGCCCGATCATGCGGTCATCTGGCGCAACGGAGCCGTTGAGGATCTGACACCACTTCTGGGGCAGCCGCAGAGCCGCGCGGGTGGGATCGGTGACGCCGGGCACGTCGTCGGCCGGATGGGTCTTCGGTACTTCGATTCGTCCGGCTTCGTGCTGCACGATGGCGAAGTCATCGACATCGGCGTTCCGGCCGGTGATGACGTCAGCGAACTCGTCGCCGTGAATGGCCTCGGCCAAGCGGTCGGGTTCAGTCGATTCGTCGGCGATCCCGGGTGGCCGCGCCGACCGATCCGGTGGACGCCGAACGGCGGGCTTCAGGTGCTTCCGTTGCTGGAGGGTACGACGACGGGGACG
>JAGQOI010000145.1 GCA_020427625.1 Phycisphaerales bacterium
ACAAGGACGAGGTCATCTACGCGAAGGGCTTCGGTCGGCGCAACGTCGAGGAGGATCTGCCGGTGACGTCGCGGACGCTCTTCGCGATCGGTTCTTCGTCGAAGGCGTTCACGACCTTCACGCTCGCGACGCTGGTCGAGGAGGGCCGGCTCGACTGGGATGAGCCGGTGCAGACGTATCTGCCCGACTTCCGGCTCCACGACGAGTACGCGTCGACGCACGTGACGACCCGGGACATGGTGTCGCATCGCACCGGGCTGCCTCGTCACGATCTCATGTGGTACAACAACACGAAGGTCGACCGGGCGGAGCTCGTGCGTCGGCTGCGGTACCTCGAGCCGAACAAGGGTCTGCGCGAGGCCTGGCAGTACAACAACCTCATGTTCCTGACGGCCGGCTCCCTGGCCGGGGCACTGCACGGCGGGACGTGGGAGGACGCCGTACGGGCGCGGGTGCTCGAGCCGCTCGGCATGCACGACGTGACGTTCTCCGTCGTCGAATCGCAGAAGACGTCCGACTACGCCATGCCGTACACCGTCCACGAGGAGGCGATCGAGCGGATGGCGTTTCGCGACATCTCGCTCATCGGACCGGCCGGGTCGATCAACGCCGGCGTCGACGACATGTGCAAGTGGCTTCGCGTCCACCTCGACCAGGGACGCGTCGGCGACCGCGAACTCGTCGGCGCGGCCGGCATGAGCGACATGCATTCCGTCCAGATGGCGATGGGCGGCATTCCGACCGACGCGGAGATCGTCACCGTCGGATACGGCATGGGCTGGATGATCGACGTCTATCACGGGCACTACCGCGTCCATCACGGCGGCAACATCGACGGCTTCAGCGCGCTCGTCTCGCTGCTGCCTCGCGACCGACTCGGCGTCGTCGTGCTCACGAACATGAATGCCACGGGACTCACCGAACTCGTGGTCCGCGAGGTCACCGACCGGGTGCTCGATCTCGAGGATCGCGACTGGTTCGGCGAGGCGGCGATGCAGCGCGAGCAGATGCTCGCCGCCGGCAAGGCCGCGGAGGAGACGAAGCAGGACCCGCGCGTCGCCGGGACGACCCTCAACCACCCGCTCGAGGCGTATGCCGGGCGGTACGAGCATCCCGGCTACGGCATCGTGACGTTCTCGACGGACGGTGATCATCTCGCCGTCGAGTACAACGACATCACCGCGCCGCTCGAGCACTGGCACTACGAGGTGTTCAGCGGCCTCGAGAACCCGGACGACCGGACGTTCAATGACATGAAGTTCTCGTTCAACCACGACATCCAGGGTCACCTCGTGAGCGTGTCCATGCAGTTCGATCCGTTCGTGGATCCGATCGTGTTCACCCGTCTCGCCGACGCGCGGCTGACGGACCCGGCGTACCTCGACCACTTCGTCGGTCGCTTCAGCATCGCCGGCCAGCCGCTGCGGATCTTCCGACGGGCCAACGCGCTGTGGGCGCAGAGTCCGGGCCAGCCGGCGTCGGAGCTCGTCGCGGCGGGCGACGATCGTTTCATCGTGAAGGAGGCGACGATGATCAGCTTCGCGTTTCGTCTCGACGAGGCGGGGGTGCCGGTCATGAAGATCGTCCTCCCGAACGGCATCTTCGACCTCGTCCCGGCCGCCTCGAACGCAAAG